>NZ_CDSBKO010000038.1:0-57534 GCF_977115655.1 Aquimarina sp. | reverse complement strand
ATCTACCTAATAGAAAAACTAAATCAAGTAAACCGACCTTTTGCAACGGTCTTAATTCATGCTTTCACAAAGTTTGAAAACCATAAAAAAGGTTTGTTATCGCAGTATAGATCTTTTTTAATACTTTTCCGGATCTTCATTAGGGATAAATAAAAGTGTAAACATAAGCCAATAAAAAGAGGTCTGAAAAGTAATTTTTGATAAAATTTAGTTGAATTATTGTTAATAATTTCTATAAAACTCTTCGTTTTTTAGTGAAGTCTTCGCTAGGTTTTCGAAAAATTCAGAATAAAAAAAGAGGTGTTTGATTTTTCAAACACCCCTTTTTGAGATAAGTTATAATCAACTAGTGTATAATAGCGATTAGTGAGTACAAAGTACAGAACCTACATATGGTTTTGGACCTTCATTAAGAATTATTGTACCATCAGGATCAGTAACTATATAAGAATTCTCTTCTTCAAATTGTCCTGAAGCATAAGAGAAAGCAATAAATTTAGCTCCTGAAGGAACCTCAAAAGTATGTGTGGTTTGAGGGCCGGGAACTTCTTCTGCAGCATAAGTAGTTTTAACACCATCTATATCTACTGTTATTTTAGCACCTTGCCATCCATCACCAAAAGAATCAAAAGTTTTAATGGTCCATGTTCCTGCTTTAGGATTTTGTTGGATACAGGCATATGATACTTTAAACCTAAAAGCATGTCTGTAACCTGCAGAAGAAAGTATAGTTGGATCTGTAGCTCCATTGCCAATTTCTGAAGTTTGAGCATTAAAACTTGGCGCTTCAGAAGTATACACAATTCCTTCGTTAGTTGTAACTGTAGCTTCAAACACAAAACTATCTCCACCATCTAAGTCGGTTATAGATAATCCTAGCGCACCTGCAATTTCTTCAGGTGTTATCACTAAATGAGTAGGAAAAGAAGTAATAGTTTTTAATTCTACCTTTTCTTTAATATTGCCTTTAACTGTAGCAACCATATCAAGTTTGTAACTACGTACATTACCATTAGTATCAACCAAATCAGCCTCGAAATTAGCTCCGGATACATTACCAGGAAGTACATTAACATTGAATATTGGAGGATCCCCTGCGGCAAAGTTTATAAACCCACCATCTACTATTTTATTAGTAAATGGATCCTTATCATCATCTTTACACGAAACAACCAAAGCGAATGATGTAGCCAATACAAATATGGTAAAAAATTTATTTATTTTTTTCATCACTATTTTTTTAAAATTAATCTAAGTTATCTGGGTTTATATCCCAAAACGTTTTTTCACTAACTTGCTTCTGGCTAATGTTAGAATTAGAATTTACTACAGCAGCAGGGTATAACAAAGTTCTTGGGAATAATCCAGGAGTATCAACATGATTAGATAGATCACTTGGGAAGCTAGTTCTTCTGTAGTTATTCCAAGCTTCATATCCATTACCCCAAAGAGCAATATAATACTCTTTTATAATAATATCTAATCTTTCTTTGTCTGTTGTAGCTGTATCATATAGATTTTTTACAAAAGCAACATAAGCTTCAATCTCCGTAGGTTTCGCTGCAAAAGTAGGATTTACTTTAGCAATGTTAAAGTTAATTACTTTGTCTATAGATGCTCTGATCCCTTCTTCCATTAAAGCTTTAGGATCTCCGGTAGTACCACTCATTAAAGCAGATTCTGCCTGCAAAAATTTAACATATGATGATAGCATGATAGGGAAAATACCAGCTCCCTCTGCACCTCTATTGTTATTTGTATTAGTGAAATTATCAGCATCAAAAGCACCTCCAATAGGATATAAACCATAAGTAGACCTTAAACGTTGATCTGGTTGAACTCCGTTCTTATTACCGTGATCTCTGGTCCAATAACCATTACCTATATAGCAAAAGTTAATTACCGCATCATTAGCGCAAACTAAAAAGTCCCCTTGTGGATCGTTTTTTGTCTGTCTATAGAAATAATATCTTAATCTTGGGTCAGCGAAGCCATTACCATCTTTGTTTTTTAAAAGATTTACATAATAACTATTTAAGTAATCATCTGGACCACCTTGATCGTAGTTTAATATATAATATGGATGTCTACTATCATTAGGGCTATTTATTGTTGAATATTCGAACTGAAAATCACCATCTTTTCCAGTAATTACTCCTAGGCTAAGAACCTCATTAATTTCATTAGTAAAATCCCCTATAAGGCGCATTTGAACATACATCTTTAACTTAAGTGTTCTACCCAAATCCATCCATTTTTTTCTGTTACCATGATAATAAAGGTCATTTGGCATAATGGCATCATCCGTTTCATTAATTGAAGCAATTCCTTCATCAATTATTTTCAACATGGCATTATATATATCTCGTCCGCTATCCGTTTTTGGATTTTGAAAATCATTACCCAGAAGTGCTTCAGAATAAGGAACATCACCAAATGCATCTACTAAAATAACATAAGTATAAGCTTTAAGAATTTTGGCTACACCAGTATGTCCCGTCAATCCAGATTCTTTGGCTATTGGGAATAACGTTTCTATATCTTTTAGAGTCTCTCTGTAGAAAGGAATCCAAAGATTATTATTAATATTGGTAGCGGTCAAAGAAAATCCACCAGTGTAGGAACCAAATAAATGTTGCATTCTCACAAATTCAGCGGCTCTTACATTCAAGCCGTCTTCATTATCTTCATTATGAGCAAGAGCAAAAACAAAGTTCAATTGTGCATTATTCAGAAGAGATTCAGCATCAGAACTTTCTGGTGTTAGTCGACTAGGATTTGTAGTCAAATCCAACTCGGTCGTTTCGCAACTTACCATACAAAGTACAGCAAGGGCTACGACTAATATATTTAGTCTGTTTTTTAATGTTTTCATTTCTTATTATTTTAATAGTTTAGAAGGAAGCTTTTACGCTAAATCCATATTTTTTTGACGAAGGAGCCGTTTGTAAATCTAAACCTGCACCATTTCCTACTCCAGTACTAATTACTTCTGGGTCGAAATTTGTATATTTAGGTACATTAGGAGCCCAATACCACATGTTCTGCCCTAATAGTGAAAATGAAATAGAACCAAAAGGAGTATTGTCAATAAACTTTTTCGGAACGTTATAAGATAATGATACTTCTCTTAGTCTCACTACAGATCCGTCATATATTCCTTTGTTAGCTGGATCAACTAAGTTAAGAAAATAAATATCATTTGCTCCTAATTGAATTGTGTTAGAGATCTTATTGCCAGAAGCATCTAATAATGGACTTCCAGTATTTGGATTTGCTAAAACACCTACTATTGCTTTAGTTCCTTCCCTGTTTTCAGTATCTCTGGTTACTCCTCTTCTAATCAAACTATTGATAGTAGTAGATGAAAAATCACCTCCATGAGTATACTCCATTTGAGCGGATAGGCTAAATCCTTTATAAGAAAAAGTATTTATGTTAGTAAGTTTCCAATCGGGATTAGGATCTCCAATAACTTTGTCAGCTAACCCAAGATCGCCACTACCAATTACCTTACCATTACTTGGGTTAATTAATAAATTACCTTCATCATCAGTTACAGCATAGCTACCTCTTAAAACTCCAAGAGGCTGCCCTTCAATCGCATAGTTACCTATATTAGAGAATCCCGCAATAAAAACATCATCACCACCTGGTAGTTCTTTAACTTCGTTTTGAGTAGCGTTAAAGTTTAAGTTAGAAACCCATTTAAAACCATCGATATCAGAACTGCTAAAAGGAGTCACAGCTAAATCAATCTCAATACCTTGAGTTTCAATTTTACCTGCATTTATAGTAGTACTTGTAAATCCGGTAGAGGCATCCAAGGTTTTAAATAATATCTGATCTTTTGAATCTCTTTGATATACACTTACTTCAAGACTAACTCTGTTATTTAATAATTTGGCTTCGACTCCTGCTTCAAGTTCTCTGTGCAATTCAGCTTTAAGACCTGGATTAGGAAGAGTACTTGAATTAGAAACTGTATTAACAACTCTTGACCCTCTATCAATAAATGCAGAAGTAGTTTGTATAAGTTGTGGTCTTGTTTGATATGTAGATGGAAAACCTGCTGATGTACCATAGCCAAATCTTAATTTTAAGAAATTTAAAGCATCAGATTTTAACTCAGGTATGGCAGATGTCGGTACAAATGCTATAGATGTACTAGGGTAAAATAAAGAACGATTTTCTTTTTCTATAGTAGAACTCCAGTCATTTCTTCCTGCTAATGTAAGATATAGATAGTCATCATAATCAAACTGGAATTGTCCATATAAACCAATAGTATTTTGCTTATCTATAAAATCTAATGAACTGCCAAAAGGATCTTGGTTGCTTTGAGTCTGGAAATTGTTATGATCTATAAATCCAAAAACAACTTGATTGCTGCTAAAAATACCAAATTTGTTGTATGTTTCAGAATTTAAGTTAAACCCAGTAGAACCACTGAAACCAAGTTTTTCTGATATAGCGATATTTTTAATATTGAAAATTAAACTGTGATCCCAAGTAGTGTTTGTAGCAGCAGTAGATTTTAAAAATCCGATTGTTGCAAGGTCTGAACTAACACCTCCCTTGTTTACATAAAAATGTTGTTTTTCAGTATAAGTATCTAATCCTACTCTATAGGTTAATGCAAAATTGTCATTAAAGTCATAAGCAGTACTTATAGAATTATAAAAACGATCTGTTTTTATACCTTCTTGCGAATTTGCAACTAACCAACGAGGATTTTCAATATCTGTTCTGTAAAATACATTTTCTCCAGTATTTGGATCTTGAAATGGAAGACCATTAAGATCAAAATTTCTTGGAAGGTATAATGTTCTTGTAAAAATTGAGAAGTTATTTGTTCCACCACTAGCTGCAATTGGAGGAGTAGTAAAGTCACTGGTAGCAAAGTTGAAAGAAGCATTAACTCTCATCTTGTTGCTTAGTTTTATACTTCCACCTATACCAAAGTTTGTTCTTGTAATATTGTTGCCAGGAACGTAACCATCTTCATCAGTATGACCAAAGTTTACATTATAGGAAAGGTCTTCAGTACTCTTAGATACATTTAAAGAAGTAGTAGTACCGAAACCTTGTCTAAAGAAATCTTTTATATTGTTCTTAACTGGAGCATATATAACATTAACTCCTTGGTATTCTGGAAAAGATCTTGCAAAACCAGATTGGTTATAATGATGACGAACTTCAGTTTCACCATCAAATCTGCCTCCCCAACTCCCAACAAATCCAACATTAATATTGTTGTCACCACCTTGTCCGTATGTGTTTTGATAATCAGGTAGTCCGGATATTTCATTTACAAATACAGATTGGTTAAAAGTTACTTCAAAACCTTTGTTAACCAGAGCTGTTGATCCAGTTTTTGTTGTGATTAAAACCACACCATTTCTTCCTGCATCACCATATAGTACAGTTGCACTTAGTCCTTTAAGGACACTTACATCAGTAATACTGTTGGGGTCGATGTCTAAGAATCTACTGGATGCTGAAACAGAACCATTTCCAGTAGTAGTATTGCTTTCGGCATTTGTGCTAGTGTTAAAAGGTACACCGTTAACCACAAAAAGAGGTTGGTTGTTACCAGTAATAGACACATTACCTCTAATAGAAATATTTGTTCCACTACCTGCAACACCACCAGTTCCTACAACATTTACTCCTGCAATTTTACCCGTTAATATCCTACCTATATCTGCTTCAGGTCTGCTTTCAACAGCTTCAGATTTAAGAGTAGTAACGGCATATCCAAGAGATTTCTTTTGTCTGGAAATACCTTGTGCTGTTACAACAACTTCTTCAAGCTCTGCCGCATTCTCTAATAGTTGAACATTAATTGTGTTGTTATCTCCGATAACAATTTCTTTCGCTGCAAAGCCTACATAACTATAGGTTAACACAGCACCTCTGTTTGCACTGATGGAATAATTACCATCAAAATCGGTTTGTGTACCTGTAGCAGTACCTTTTACAACGATATTTACCCCGGGTAAAGGAAGACCACTATTGTCTGTCACATTACCAGAGATCGTTTTTTCTTGTGCAAACGATAGTTGCACTACAAACGCTAGGATTAGCGTTAGAATTCCACTAAACTTTGTTCTCATTTTTATGATTTATTTGAATTAGCCAATGCCAAAAATCACAATAATATCTTTATTAAACAACTTTTTATTGCAAAAATTTAACTATTCTTTATAATTTATAATGGTATTCTTAATTACTATATGTGTTTTTATGCATATTTATAAATATTAGATTTTGTTTGTTAAGACAATGTTGGTTTTGTATAGCTCTTGATTTCTAATGTTTTAATGCTAGTGTAAGTTGTTTTTGATTTGGTTGTACTATTGTATTATGTCTTTTTTGATCTTTATATAAAATAACAAGAAACCTTTTTGTAAATTTTGGATAATAGTGCGTTTTTTTTTGATTAGGGTAGTGTCTTTTAATTAGGTATTTGAATAAAATAACGGCATGTGTTTTAAAATTAATCCCTTAAGATTTGATTTACTGAAAATTATTTCTACCTTTGCAGCCCTTTAAGAAGGATATTTGAAAAAATAATAATAATAGTGTAAAGCAAATTATGCCAACAATTTCACAATTAGTAAGAAAAGGTAGAGCCAAAATAACTAAGAAGAGTAAATCGGCTGCTTTGGATTCGTGCCCGCAACGCCGCGGTGTTTGTACGCGTGTTTATACTACAACTCCTAAAAAACCAAATTCAGCTATGCGTAAAGTAGCGCGTGTTAGGTTAACAAATGGAAAAGAAGTAAACGCATACATCGGTGGTGAAGGTCATAACCTCCAGGAGCACTCGATAGTATTAGTTAGAGGTGGAAGGGTAAAAGATTTACCAGGAGTTAGATATCATATTGTTCGTGGAGCTCTGGATACCGCAGGTGTCGAGGGTAGAACACAACGTAGATCTAAGTACGGTGCAAAACGCCCTAAGAAGTAATTAAAAACTTTAAGAAGAAGACATGAGAAAAAGAAAGGCTAAAAAAAGACCTATTTTGCCAGATCCACGTTTTAATGATCAGTTAGTCACACGTTTTGTTAATATGATGATGTGGGATGGTAAAAAGTCAACTGCTTTTAAAATTTTCTATGATGCTATCGATATCATAGAGGAGAAAAAACAAAACGAAGAAAAAACTGCATTAGAAATGTGGAAAGACGCATTGTCTAACGTAATGCCTCACGTAGAAGTGCGAAGCAGACGTGTTGGAGGAGCTACTTTTCAGATACCTAATCCAATCCGACCAGATCGTAAGATATCTACCGCTATGAAGTGGTTGATTCAGTTTTCTCGTAAAAGAAACGAAAAATCAATGGCTCAAAAATTAGCTGCAGAGATTATAGCTGCAGAAAAAGAAGAAGGAGCTGCTGTTAAGAAAAGAGTAGATACTCATAAGATGGCTGAAGCAAATAAAGCATTCTCACACTTTAGATTTTAATCCTTAAGAAATGGCTAGAGATTTAAAATATACTAGAAATATAGGAATTGCTGCTCATATTGATGCAGGGAAGACTACTACAACAGAGCGTATCCTTTATTATACAGGGGTAAGTCACAAGATTGGAGAAGTTCATGATGGTGCTGCGACTATGGATTGGATGGAGCAAGAGCAAGAAAGAGGTATTACTATTACTTCTGCGGCAACAACATGTACTTGGAATTTCCCTATAGAAAATGGTGAAGCTGTTGAAGATACTAAAGGATATCATTTTAATATTATTGATACTCCTGGGCACGTTGATTTTACTGTAGAAGTAAACCGATCTCTGCGGGTTTTAGATGGTCTTGTTTTCTTGTTTAGTGCAGTAGATGGTGTAGAGCCGCAATCTGAAACAAACTGGAGACTTGCAGATAATTATAAAGTTCCAAGAATTGGATTTGTAAATAAAATGGATCGTCAAGGATCTAATTTTATGTCAGTTTGTCAACAAGTAAAAGATATGTTAGGTTCTAACGCAGTTCCTATTGTATTAAACATCGGTGATGAAGCTGATTTCAAGGGTATTGTAGACTTAGTAAAGAATCGTGCAATTATTTGGCATGATGAAAGCCAGGGAGCTACATTTGACGTTGTGGATATCCCTGAAGATTTAAAAGAAGAAGCAAGAATCCTTCGTGGTAAACTTATTGAAGAAGTTGCTGCTTATGATGAAGATCTTTTGGAAAAATATATGGAAGATGAAGACTCGATAACAGAAGAAGAAGTGCATGCTGCACTTCGTGCTGCTGTAATGGATATGTCTATTATTCCTATGATCTGTGGATCAGCCTTTAAAAATAAAGGAGTTCAATTCCTTTTGGATGCAGTATGTCGTTACTTGCCTTCTCCTATGGATAAAGAAGGTATTGTGGGAATTAACCCAAAAACAGATAAAGAAGAAATACGTAAACCAGATGTAAAAGAGCCTTTCGCTGCTTTAGCATTTAAAATCGCGACAGATCCTTTTGTTGGTCGTTTGGCATTCTTCAGAGCGTATTCGGGACGTTTGGATGCAGGGTCTTATGTGTTAAATAATCGTTCAGGTAATAAAGAGCGTATTTCGCGTATCTATCAAATGCATGCCAATAAGCAAAATGCAATTGATTATATAGAGGCAGGAGATATTGGAGCAGCTGTTGGATTCAAATCTATAAAAACTGGAGATACACTTTCAGATGAAAAACACCCTATAGTTTTAGAATCAATGAATTTCCCTGATCCTGTAATAGGTATTGCGGTGGAGCCTAAAACTAAGGCAGATGTTGATAAGCTTGGTATGGCTTTATCAAAATTAGCAGAAGAAGATCCTACGTTTACAGTAAGGACAGATGAGGCTTCAGGTCAAACAATTATTTCAGGAATGGGAGAGCTTCATTTGGATATTATTGTGGATCGTTTAAGACGAGAATTTAAAGTTGAAGTTAATCAAGGGCAACCACAAGTAGAATACAAGGAAGCAATTACTGCTAAAGCTGAACATAGAGAAGTTTATAAGAAACAATCTGGTGGTCGTGGTAAGTTTGCGGATATTGTATTTACACTTGAGCCTGCTGAAGAAGGAAAGGTAGGATTAGAGTTTGTTTCTGAAATCAAAGGAGGTAATGTTCCTAAAGAATTTATACCTTCTATTGAAAAAGGATTTAGATTAGCAATGGTCAATGGTCCTTTGGCTGGATATGAAGTAGATGCAATGAAAGTTACTTTAACAGACGGATCTTATCATGATGTCGATTCAGATCAGTTATCTTTCGAATTAGCAGCAAAAATAGGGTTTAAAAACTCAGCAAAAGCAGCTAAAGCCGTAATTATGGAGCCAATTATGAAGCTTGAAGTTATTACTCCGGAAGAAAACATGGGGGATATTGTTGGAGATTTAAATCGTCGTAGAGGTCAGGTAAGTGATATGGGTGATCGTGCAGGTGCAAAAACAGTAAAAGCAACTGTTCCACTTTCAGAAATGTTTGGATACGTTACAACGTTAAGAACATTGTCATCAGGTAGAGCAACTTCTACAATGGAATTCTCGCACTATGCAGAAACTCCTTCTAATATTTCAGAACAAGTAATTGCAGCTGCAAAAGGAGTTAACTCTTAATTATTACAGAAATGAGTCAAAAAATTAGAATAAAATTAAAATCTTACGATCATAACTTGGTAGATAAATCTGCAGAGAAAATCGTAAAGACGGTAAAGAGCACAGGAGCTGTAGTAACTGGTCCAATTCCTTTGCCAACACATAAAAAGATTTTTACGGTGCTACGTTCACCTCACGTAAATAAAAAATCCAGAGAGCAATTTCAATTAAGTTCTTATAAAAGACTTTTAGATATTTATAGCTCTTCTTCAAAAACGATTGATGCGTTGATGAAACTGGAATTGCCAAGCGGAGTTGAAGTAGAGATTAAAGTATAATTACGCTATGGCTTTATGTTTGGTGATCTTGGTCATTGAATAAAACCAAAGTAAAATGTCCCAAGCTGCGTGCAAGGGAAAAACGGCAAAAAATACATTCAGGGTTGAAGTATTATTTTGACCCTGTTTTTTTGTAAAATATTTAGATTAAATATAATAATAACTAATAATTAATAAATATGTCTGGGTTAATAGGAAAAAAGATCGGTATGACCAGCATCTTCGATGAGAATGGAAAAAATATTCCATGTACAGTTATCGAAGCTGGCCCATGCGTGATTACCCAAGTCAGAACTCAAGAAATTGACGGTTATGAAGCTGTTCAATTAGGTTTCGATGACAAAGCAGACAAAAATGCTACTAAAGCGGCTTTAGGTCACTTTAAAAAAGCAGGTACTGTTGCTAAACGTAAAGTTGTCGAATTCAAAGGTTTTGAAAAAGGGTACAAGTTAGGAGATACAGTAACGGTAGAGAGCTTTACTGAAGGTGAGTTTGTGGATATTTCGGCAACTTCTAAAGGTAAAGGTTTTCAAGGAGTTGTAAAAAGACACAATTTTGGTGGTGTGGGTCAGGCAACTCATGGTCAACATAACCGTTTAAGAGCTCCGGGCTCTATAGGTGCTGCATCATACCCTGCAAGAGTTTTTAAAGGGATGAAAATGGCAGGAAGAATGGGTGGAGATCAAGTAAAAATTGAAAACTTAAGAGTGTTAAAAGTAGTTCCTGAAAAGAATCTGCTTGTTGTTAAAGGATGTGTTCCTGGGCATAAAAACACGTATGTAACGATTCAGAAGTAATGAAAGTAGCGGTAATTGATATTAACGGGAAAGAAACAGGAAGAAAGGCAGACCTTTCTGAAGCTGTTTTTGGTATAGAACCAAATGATCACGCTGTGTACTTAGATGTGAAACAATACTTGGCTAATCAACGCCAAGGTACTCACAAAGCTAAGGAACGTGCAGAGATTGCTGGAAGTACCAGAAAAATAAAGAAACAAAAGGGAACAGGTACAGCCAGAGCAGGAAGTATAAAATCTCCTGTATTTAAAGGTGGTGGTAGAATCTTTGGACCAAGACCACGTAACTACTCTTTTAAATTGAACAAAAATTTAAAAAAATTAGCTCGTAGATCTGCGCTAAGTATTAAAGCAAATGACAATGCTATCACGGTAGTAGAAGATTTTACATTTGATACAATAAAAACAAAGAATTTTACAGCAGTTTTAAAGTCTTTAGGGCTTGAAAATAAAAAATCTTTGTTTGTGTTGTCTGAGTCAAATAAAAATGTATATTTGTCGTCACGCAATTTAAAAACCTCAGAAGTTATAACTACCTCAGAATTAAGTACATATAAAATACTTAATGTGAATAATTTAGTTCTTCTGGAGAGTTCTTTGAAAGGAATTGAAACGAATTTAAGTAAATAGAAGCCATGAGTATCTTAATAAAACCTATTATTACAGAAAAGGCTACTGCGGATAGTGAAGTTTATAATCGCTATGGTTTTGTAGTAGACAAGAACGCGAATAAGGTAGAGATCAAAAAAGCAGTAGAATCTGCTTATGGAGTATCTGTTACTAAAGTTCGTACAATAAATGTCCGCCCGGACAGAAGTACACGTTATACAAAAACGGGTATGGTCACTGGTAAAACAAGTGCTTATAAAAAAGCAATTGTACAGGTGGCGGAAGGTGAAGTAATTGATTTATATAGTAATCTTTAAGACTAAAGGATGTCAGTAAGAAAATTAAAACCAATTACCCCAGGTCAGCGTTTTAGAGTAGTTAATGGATTTGACGCCATTACTACTGATAAGCCGGAAAAAAGCCTATTGGCTCCGAAAAAAAGATCTGGAGGTAGAAACAGTCAAGGAAAAATGACTATGCGCTACAAAGGTGGTGGTCATAAAAGGAGGTATCGTATTATCGATTTTAAACGTGATAAGCAGGGGATTCCTGCCACCGTATCTACAATAGAATACGATCCTAACAGAACTGCGTTTATAGCGTTATTGAATTATCAAGATGGTGAAAAGCGTTATGTTATTGCTCAAAATGGTCTTCAAGTAGGTCAAAATATCGTTTCAGGTAGTAATGTTGCTCCTGAAATAGGTAATGCAATGCCTCTTAGTGATATTCCCTTAGGAACAATCATTTCTTGTATAGAGTTACGTCCAGGTCAAGGTGCTGTTATGGCACGTAGTGCAGGTTCGTTTGCACAATTAATGGCAAGAGATGGTAAATTTGCTACAGTTAAATTACCTTCTGGAGAAGTAAGAATGATATTAGTTAATTGTGTTGCTACCATTGGTGCAGTGTCTAACAGTGATCATCAATTGATCGTAGGAGGTAAAGCAGGTAGAACAAGATGGTTGGGTCGTCGTCCACGTACAAGACCAGTAGCAATGAACCCTGTTGATCACCCAATGGGTGGTGGAGAAGGACGTTCTTCCGGAGGTCATCCTCGTTCTAGAAAAGGTCTTCCTGCAAAAGGATACAGAACCCGCTCTAAGACGAAATCGAGTAATAAGTATATTGTAGAACGTAGAAAGAAATAATAAGATATGGCACGTTCATTAAAAAAAGGACCTTACGTTCACTATAAGTTAGAGAAAAAAGTAGCTGCAAATGTAGAAGCTAATAAAAAGTCTGTTATAAAGACTTGGTCTAGAGCATCTATGATTACTCCTGACTTTGTAGGGCAAACAATTGCAGTTCATAATGGTCGCCAGTTTGTACCGGTATATGTTACCGAGAATATGGTAGGTCATAAATTAGGAGAATTTTCGCCAACACGTTCCTTTAGAGGACACGCGGGTGCTAAAAATAAAGGTAAAAAATAATTTAAGTCATGGGAGTTCGTAAAAGAGAAATGGCAGAAAGAATTAAGGAAGAAAAAAAGCAACTTGCTTTTGCAAAACTTAATAACTGCCCTACGTCACCTCGTAAGATGCGCTTAGTTGCAGATTTAGTACGTGGTGTAAAAGTTGAAAAGGCGCTTCAGATTCTTAGATTTAATCCTAAAGAAGCATCACGTCGTCTGGAAAAACTATTGCTTTCTGCAATAGCTAACTGGCAAGCGAAAAATGAAGATGATAGCATCGAAGATGCAGATCTTTTTGTAAAAGAGATTCGGGTAGATGGTGGAAGTATGTTAAAAAGACTTCGTCCTGCTCCTCAGGGTCGCGCACACAGAATAAGAAAACGCTCTAATCACGTTACTATCGTGGTTGCAGCAAACAATAATACACAAAGCTAATATAAACTATGGGACAGAAGACAAATCCAATCGGAAATCGCCTAGGTATCATCAGAGGATGGGAATCCAACTGGTATGGAGGCAATGACTACGGTGATAAACTTGCCGAAGACGATAAGATTAGAAAATATGTACACGCACGTTTATCAAAAGCTAGTGTATCAAGAGTAATTATTGAGCGTACTCTTAAACTTGTAACCGTTACTATCACTACTGCCAGACCTGGTATTATTATCGGAAAAGGTGGACAAGAGGTAGACAAGTTAAAAGAAGAGCTTAAAAAAATTACCGATAAGGAAGTTCAGATCAATATTTTTGAAATTAAGAGACCAGAATTAGATGCATTTCTGGTAGGGTCTAGTGTTGCAAGACAAATCGAAAGCCGTATTTCATATCGTCGTGCTATTAAAATGGCTATCGCAGCTGCGATGAGAATGAATGCAGAAGGCATTAAGATTCAAATTTCAGGACGTCTGAATGGTGCCGAAATGGCACGTGCAGAGTCTTACAAAGAAGGTCGTATTCCTTTATCTACATTTAGAGCTGACATTGATTATTCTTTAGTTGAGGCGCATACTACTTATGGTAGACTGGGTATCAAAGTATGGATCATGAAAGGTGAAGTGTATGGTAAAAGAGAGCTTTCTCCTTTAGTTGGTTTATCCAAAAAACAAGGAAAAAGTGATAGCAGCAACAAAGGTGGACGAAGTGGTGGCAATAATAAATCACGTCGTAGAAAGTAATTTTTTAAAGTAAATTAGCAATGTTACAGCCTAAAAGAACAAAATTCCGTAAGCAACAAAAAGGACGTATGAAAGGTATTTCCCAAAGGGGGCATGAACTTTCTAACGGGACTTTCGGAATAAAATCATTAGATACAAGTTTTGTTACTGCCAGACAGATAGAAGCAGCTCGTATTTCAGCTACTCGTCACATGAAGAGAGAAGGTTCTCTGTGGATTAAAATTTTCCCGGATAAGCCAATAACAAAAAAGCCTCTCGAAGTACGTATGGGTAAAGGAAAAGGTGCCGTTGAATACTGGGTAGCAGTAGTAAAACCAGGAAGGATTTTATTTGAAATAAGTGGAGTGCCTTATGACGTAGCTAAAGAAGCATTACGTTTGGCAGCACAGAAACTTCCTGTGAAAACTAAGCTTATCGTAGCTAGAGATTATCAAGACTAATATTTGAGAGACTATGAAACAATCAGAAGTAAAAGAATTATCTACAGCTGAATTACAAGAGGAACTTGGTAAAACTCAAAAAACGTATTCAGATTTAAGAATGGCTCACGCAATGTCTCCTTTAGAAAATCCTTTACAATTACGTAAAGTTAGAAGATCTATAGCGAGAATGGCTACAGAGCTAACAAAAAGAGAATTAAACGGTTAATTCTGCTGAAAGATGGAAAAAAGAAACTTAAGAAAAGAGCGTATAGGGGTTGTTACTAGCAACAAAATGCAAAAATCAATTGTAGTTGCCGAAGTAAAAAAAGTAAAACACCCAATGTACGGAAAGTTCGTGTTAAAAACGAAAAAATACGTTGCCCACGACGAAAAAAACGACTGCAATATTGGTGATACTGTAAAGATCATGGAAACAAGACCTATGAGTAAAACCAAATGTTGGAGATTAGTAGAAGTAATTGAAAGAGCGAAGTAATTATGGTACAACAAGAGTCTAGATTAAAAGTAGCCGATAACACAGGTGGAAAAGAAGTTTTGGTCATTCGTGTTTTAGGTGGTACAGGAAGAAGATACGCCTCTGTAGGAGACAAAATAGTTGTCAGCGTTAAAGAAGCAACTCCAAATGGAAACATTAAAAAAGGAGCCGTTTCAACTGCAGTTGTAGTTCGTACTAAAAAAGAAGTGCGCAGACCAGATGGTTCTTATATCCGTTTCGATGATAATGCATGTGTTTTATTAAACCCTGCTGGCGAAATGAGAGGAACTCGTGTATTTGGTCCTGTTGCAAGAGAACTTCGTGATAAGCAATTCATGAAGATTGTTTCACTAGCGCCAGAAGTGCTTTAAAACATTTGTAAAGATGACAAAGCTAAAAATAAAATCAGGAGATACAGTACGTGTAATTGCTGGAGACAATAAAGGTCAAGAGGGTACAGTACAAAAAGTATTGAAAGACAAAAACAAGGCGATTGTAGAAGGTGTTAATTTAGTTTCTAAACACCAAAAACCTAGTGCTACTAATCCTCAGGGAGGAATAGTAAAACAAGAAGCGCCTATTCATATATCTAACTTGTCGTTATTGACCTCAAAAGGTGAAACAACCAGAGTAGGATATAGAATAGAAGGAGATAAGAAAGTGAGATTTTCTAAGAAATCTAATGAAGTAATATAGTTATGGCTTATATCCCAAGATTAAAACAAGAGTACAAAGACAGAGTAGTGTCTGCTCTTACAGAAGAATTTAGCTACAAAAATGTAATGCAAGTACCTAAACTTAAAAAAATAGTTGTAAGTAGAGGTGTTGGTGCAGCAGTAGCTGATAAAAAGTTAATTGATTACGCAGTAGATGAATTAACAACAATCACAGGTCAAAAAGCCATATCAACTATATCTAAAAAAGATATCGCTACTTTCAAATTACGTAAAGGAATGCCTATTGGAGCTAAAGTTACTTTACGAGGAGAAAGAATGTATGAATTCTTAGATCGTTTAATTACTTCAGCTTTACCACGTGTAAGAGATTTTGGAGGAATTAAAGCTACAGGTTTTGATGGTAGAGGTAATTACTCTTTAGGGATTACTGAACAAATTATTTTTCCAGAAATTGATATTGATAAAGTAAACAAAATATCAGGAATGAATATTACTTTTGAAACTTCAGCGGATACAGATAAAGAAGCAAAATCATTGTTAACCCAACTAGGTTTACCTTTTAAAAAGAATTAATTATGGCTAAAGAATCAATGAAAGCCCGTGAGGTGAAGAGAGCAAAAATAGTAGCTAAGTATGCTGAAAAACGTAAAGCTTTAAAAGAAGCCGGAGATTATGAAGCATTACAAAAGTTGCCAAAAAATGCTTCTCCAATTCGTAAGCATAATCGTTGTAAGTTAACGGGGAGACCAAAAGGATATATGCGTCAGTTTGGGATTTCTCGTGTTACATTCAGAGAAATGGCTAATCAAGGATTAATTCCAGGAGTAACAAAAGCTAGTTGGTAATAATATTTTAAAGGAGATAACAATGAATACAGATCCTATAGCAGATTATTTAACCAGAATTCGTAATGCAAACAGAGCTCAACATAGAGTTGTTGAGATACCAGCATCGAAGGTTAAAAAAGAAATCACTAAAATATTATTCGATCAAGGATATATTTTAAGTTATAAATTTGAAGATAATACAGTTCAAGGTACTATTAAGATAGCACTTAAATACGATAAGATTACAAAAGAACCAGTAATAAAAGAATTACAGAGAATTAGTAAACCGGGTTTACGAAAATACTCAGGTTCTGATAATATTCCTAGAATTCTTAACGGATTAGGTGTTGCAATTGTTTCTACTTCTCACGGTGTTATGACTGGTAAACAGGCAAAGCAAGAGAATGTAGGAGGAGAAGTACTTTGCTACGTTTATTAACAGTAAAAAAGACAAAAGAAATGTCAAGAATAGGAAAAAATCCAGTAACTATTCCGTCTGGTGTCACTGTTGAAGTGACAGGTAATGTTGTTACTGTTAAAGGAAAATTAGGAGAACTTACTCAAGAAATCGATAGTATCGATGTAAAAATTGAGGATAGCCAGGTAGTTCTAGAAAGACCTAGTGATACCAAAGATCATAAAGCAAAGCATGGTTTATACCGTTCGTTGATTAATAATATGATATTAGGTGTTTCTGAAGGGTTTACTAAACAGTTAGAATTAGTAGGAGTTGGATATAGAGCTTCTAATCAAGGTCAAAAGCTAGATTTGGCTTTGGGATTCTCTCACAATATAGTATTAGACTTAGCGCCAGAGGTGAAAGTTGAAACTATTTCAGAAAAAGGTAAGAACCCTATGATAAAATTGACTTCTCATGATAAGCAATTGGTAGGACAGGTAGCAGCTAAGATTAGAGGTTTCCGTAAACCAGAACCTTATAAAGGAAAAGGAGTTAAATTTGTAGGAGAACAATTAAGAAGAAAAGCAGGTAAATCTGCATAATGATTAACGTTATGGCATTCTCAAAAGATTTAAGAAGATTAAAGATAAGAAAGCGTATCCGCGGTAATGTAAGTGGAACAGAGCAACGTCCTAGATTATCTGTTTTTAGAAGTAACAAAGAAATCTATGCTCAGATCATAGATGATGTATCTGGTAAAACTATCAGTGCTGCTTCTTCAAGAGATAAAGACATAGCTTCGGCAGCTGGAAATAAAATAGAAAAAGCAAGCTTGGTTGGAAAAGCACTTGCCGAAAAAGCAATGAAAGCTGGTATAGAAACAGTATCCTTTGATAGAGGAGGATATTTGTATCATGGTAGAGTAAAATCATTAGCAGACGGTGCTAGAGAAGCAGGACTTAAATTCTAAGAAATTATGTATCAAAAATATAAAAACGCAGAATTAGTAAAACCAAGCGGACTTGAGCTTAAGGATCGTTTAGTTGGCGTGCAACGTGTAACTAAAGTAACTAAAGGAGGTAGAGCATTTGGTTTCTCTGCAATAGTTGTTGTAGGAGACGAAAAAGGAGTTGTAGGTCATGGTTTAGGAAAGTCTAAAGAAGTAGCAGAAGCAATCGCTAAGGCGGTAGAAGATGCAAAAAAGAATTTAGTTCGTATTCCATTACATAAAGGTACACTACCTCACGAGCAAAAAGGAAAGTATGGTGGAGCAAGAGTATTGCTAATGCCTGCAGCGACAGGTACAGGAGTGATTGCCGGTGGAGCTATTCGTGCAGTATTAGAATCTGTTGGAGTACATGATGTACTTTCTAAAAACCAAGGATCGTCTAACCCACACAATGTGGTGAAAGCAACGTTTGATGCTTTGTTACAAATGCGTAGTGCGCAACAAGTAGCAGCTCAACGTGGTGTTTCACTTGAGAAAGTGTTTAAAGGATAAATTTAGGAACGATGGCAAAGATTAAAATTACTAAAGTAAAAAGTGCGATTAACCGTACTCAGAGACAAAAGAGAACTCTAGAGGCTCTAGGTCTTAAAAAGATCGGCCAGGTTGTGGAGCATGAAGATACTCCTAATATCCTTGGGATGGTAAATAAAGTTAAACATTTAGTTTCTATAGAAACAAAATAATAAAAGCACATGGATTTAAGTAACTTAAAACCTGCTGCAGGTTCGGTAAAAAATGATGGCAAGCGAGTAGGTCGTGGACAAGGTTCTGGTAAAGGAGGAACCTCTACTCGTGGTCACAAAGGAGCAAAATCACGTTCTGGATACTCAAAAAAGATAGGTTTTGAAGGAGGGCAAATGCCACTTCAAAGACGTGTCCCAAAATTTGGATTCAAGAATGTTAACAGAAAAGAGTATCAGGGGATTAATTTAGACACACTACAAAAATTAGTAGATGATGGAAAAATTAAAGATACTGTAGATCTGGATTTGATTTTAGCTACACGTCTTGCTGGGAAAAATGATTTGGTTAAAATATTGGGAAGAGGTGAGTTGAAGGCTAAATTAAAAGTCTCGGCTCATAAATTTACAGCCACTGCAAAAGCTGCTATCGAAGCAGCAGGTGGTGAAGCAGTAACCTTATAATTGACAATTTCATGAAATTTATTGACACAATAAAAAACATTTGGAAAATCGAAGAACTAAAAAATAGAATCTTAGTTACTTTAGGATTGCTTTTAGTATATCGATTTGGAGCACAAGTTGTACTTCCGGGAGTAGATGCTTCAGAATTAGCAAATCTGGGAACACAAACCCAAGATGGTTTGTTGGGATTACTTAATGCATTTACAGGAGGAGCTTTTGCTAACGCTTCGGTATTTGCTTTAGGGATTATGCCATATATATCAGCTTCAATCGTAGTACAGTTAATGGGGATTGCTATCCCTTATTTACAAAAGCTACAAAAAGAAGGGGAAAGTGGTAGAAAAAAAATTAATCAAATTACTCGTTGGCTAACCATAGCTATAACTTTAGTTCAAGGTCCCGGGTACATTTATAATTTATTTGCAACACTTCCGGCAGAAGCCTTTGTGATGCCCAATCAAACTATTTTTGTTGTGTCTTCAGTAATTATAATATCTACAGGTTGTATTTTTGCAATGTGGCTAGGAGAAAGAATTACAGATAAAGGTATCGGTAATGGTATTTCTTTACTGATTATGGTAGGTATTATAGCAACATTACCACAATCGTTTGTTCAAAATTTTGCATCGAGAACATCTGGTGATAGTGGAGGAATGATAATGGTACTAATAGAGTTGGTTATCTGGTTTGTTGTTATTTTAGCATCTGTATTATTGGTAATGGCAGTTCGTCAAATACCAGTTCAATATGCCCGAAGAACTGCAGGAGGAGGATACGAAAAAAATGTATTTGGTTCTCGTCAGTATATACCTTTAAAACTTAATGCCTCTGGAGTAATGCCAATTATTTTTGCTCAGGCAATCATGTTTGTGCCTTCAGCAGTTGCAAGTCTTTCCGATTCTGAATTTTCTCAAGGCATAAAAGCTGCTTTCAGTGATATTTTTGGATTATGGTATAACTTAGTATTTGCGCTGTTAATTATCATTTTTACCTATTTCTATACTGCAATTACAGTTCCTACCAATAAAATGGCAGATGATTTAAAGCGTAGTGGTGGTTTTATTCCAGGGATTCGTCCGGGGAGTGAAACATCTGAATATTTGGACAAAATCATGTCTCAAATTACTTTGCCGGGATCTGTCTTCTTAGCATTAGTGGCAATTTTTCCTGCAATAGCAGTTAAGCTTCTTAATGTTCAACAAGGATGGGCATTGTTTTTTGGAGGTACCTCCTTACTTATTATGGTTGGGGTAGCTATAGATACTATGCAGCAGATTAATTCATATTTATTGAATAGACATTATGATGGATTAATGAAAACCGGTAAAAATCGTAAAGCAGTAGCATAATGGCAAAACAACCTGCAATAGAGCAAGATGGTAGCATAATCGAAGCATTGTCTAATGCAATGTTTAGAGTAGAATTAGAAAATGGTCATGTAGTGACAGCTCACATTTCTGGTAAAATGCGTATGCATTATATTAAATTACTACCAGGAGATAAGGTTAAATTAGAAATGAGCCCTTATGATTTATCAAAGGCTCGGATTACATATAGATATTAATAGTGTATTAATATATTAGTTAATTAAGATTTTTTATGTACTTTTGCGGGCTGAAAAATCTTGTTACTGATTCCTTCAAGATGTATAACAATATGTTTTGAAAATAAAAAACAAAGAGATGAAAGTTAGAGCATCAATAAAAAAGAGAAGTGCCGAGTGCAAGATTGTACGTAGAAAAGGCCGACTTTACGTGATTAATAAAAAGAATCCTAGATTTAAACAAAGACAAGGGTAATTATGGCAAGAATTGCAGGGGTAGATATACCTAAACAAAAGCGAGGAGTTATAGCATTAACCTATATCTTCGGAATTGGTAGAAGTAGAGCTAAAGAAATTTTAGCAGCTGCCAAAGTAGATGAAAGTACAAAAGTTTCTGATTGGGATGATGATCAAATTGGTCGTATTCGGGAAGCTGTTGGGGTTTATACCATAGAAGGTGAATTACGTTCTGAAGTACAATTAAGTATCAAACGTCTTATGGATATAGGATGTTATAGAGGTATTCGTCATAGAGCTGGTTTACCACTTAGAGGACAACGTACTAAAAACAATTCTAGAACACGTAAAGGAAGAAGAAAAACAGTTGCTAACAAGAAAAAAGCGACTAAATAATAAGTAGTATGGCAAAGTCAACTTCAAAAAAACGTAAAGTAATTGTTGAATCTGTAGGAGAAGCACATGTAACTGCTTCTTTTAACAACATTATTATTTCGTTAACAAATAAAAAAGGAGATGTAATTTCCTGGTCTTCTGCTGGTAAAATGGGTTTCAGAGGTTCTAAAAAGAATACTCCGTACGCTGCTCAATTAGCCGCAGAAGATGCTTCAAAAGTAGCTTTAGAAGCAGGGCTTAAAAAAGTAAAAGTATACGTGAAGGGCCCGGGAAATGGTAGAGAATCAGCAATACGTTCTCTTCATAATGCAGGTATAGAAGTTTCAGAAATCATTGATGTAACACCAATGCCTCATAATGGATGTCGTCCTCCTAAAAGACGTAGAGTATAATTACTACCCCGAACTTTGTTCGGGTTCTTTTTATATAATTAAATAAGTAAATCTAAAAGAGGAGTATTAATTATCGAAGGAAAGAGACCTTAATTCATAATTATCCTTTATAACTAAATTATTAATAATGGCAAGATATACTGGTCCAAAAACTAAAATCGCCCGTAAATTTGGCGAAGCAATTTTCGGAGATGACAAATCTTTCGAAAAAAGAAATTATCCTCCTGGGCAACATGGAAACAACAGAAGAAGAGGTAAAAAAAGTGAATATGCAATCCAATTAATGGAAAAGCAGAAAGCAAAATATACTTATGGTGTTCTTGAACGTCAATTCCGTAATATGTTTGAAAAAGCTACTCGTTCTCAAGGTATTACAGGTGAGGTTTTGCTTCAGTTATGTGAATCTCGTTTAGATAATGTAGTATTTAGAATGGGGTTGTCAAATTCTCGTAGTGGAGCAAGACAATTAGTTTCTCACAGACATATTACTGTAAACGGGCAACAAGTTAATATCCCTTCTTATCAACTAAAATCTGGAGATGTTGTTGGAGTGAGAGAAAAATCTAAATCGTTAGAAGTAATCCAAAATTCACTTGCTAATAATAGTAAAGTATATGAGTGGATTACGTTTAATAATGATACAAAACAAGGAACTTTTGTATCAGTTCCGGCAAGAATTCAAATTCCGGAAAATATTAACGAACAATTCATCGTCGAATTATACTCTAAGTAATAACTCTAAGAAGAAACAATAACATGGCAATATTAAATTTTCAGAAGCCCGATAAAGTTATCATGATCGACTCTACTGAGTTCGATGGTAAATTTGAATTTAGACCATTAGAACCAGGGTATGGATTAACAGTTGGTAACGCTTTGCGAAGAGTTTTGCTGTCTTCTTTAGAAGGATTCGCTATAACTTCTCTTAGGATAGAAGGTGTAGATCATGAGTTCTCAACTATCTCTGGAGTTGTAGAAGATGTTACAGAGATTATTTTAAATCTTAAACAAGCACGTTTTAAGCGTCAGATAGAAGATATAGATAATGAATCTGTAACTATATCAATTTCTGGTCAGGAACAGCTAACTGCTGGTGATTTTCAGAAATTTATTTCTGGATTTCAAGTTTTGAACCCGGATTTGGTTATCTGTAATATGGATAAAAAAGTAGCACTTAACCTTGAAATTACCATTGAAAAAGGTAGAGGTTATGTACCTGCTGAAGAAAATAAGAAGGCTAACGCTCCTATTGGAACCATTTTTACAGATTCAATCTATACGCCAATCAAAAATGTTAAGTATAGTATAGAGAATTATCGTGTAGAGCAAAAAACAGATTACGAAAAATTAATTTTCGAAATTGTAACAGACGGGTCTATACACCCTAAAGATGCATTAACTGAAGCTGCTAAAATATTAATCCATCATTTCATGTTGTTCTCTGATGAACGTATAACATTAGAAGCTGATGAGATTGCACAGACAGAAACTTATGATGAAGAATCACTTCACATGAGACAGTTGCTAAAAACTAAATTGATCGATATGGATCTTTCTGTACGCGCACTTAACTGTTTAAAAGCAGCAGAAGTAGACACTTTAGGTGACTTGGTATCTTATAATAAAAATGACTTAATGAAGTTTCGTAACTTTGGTAAAAAGTCTTTAACTGAACTTGAAGAATTGGTGAATGTTAAAGGACTTAACTTTGGTATGGATCTTTCCAAATATAAATTAGATAAAGACTAATCTGTCATATTTTGCTCCCCAGAGAGGGTTGTAGCAAGATGATGATTAAAATTAAATGTCATGAGACACGGAAAAAAAGTAAATCATTTAGGAAGAAAAACAGCACATCGTAAAGCTATGCTTGCCAATATGGCTTGTTCCTTAATTGAACACAAAAGAATAAATACTACAGTAGCAAAAGCTAAAGCGCTTAAGCAATTTGTAGAGCCATTGGTAACAAAATCTAAAGAAGACACAACGCATAATCGTCGTATTGTATTTAGTAGATTGCGTAATAAATATGCAGTTACTGAGTTGTTTAGAGATGTTGCCCCTAAAGTAGGAGACAGACCAGGAGGATATACAAGAATTATCAAACTAGGTAATCGTCTTGGGGATAATGCAGATATGGCAATGATTGAATTAGTAGATTATAACGAGTTGTACAATGCTGGTAAACCTGCTAAGAAAAAATCAAGAAGAAGAGGCGGAAATAAAACAGGTGCTGCTCCCGTAGCTCCCGTAACTGAAACTTCTACTTCTGAAGAAGAATAAATGAAAGATGCGAATCGTACATAATATAAAAAAGGATAAACGTTCATCGTTTATCCTTTTTTTGTTTCTAGTAGTATTTTTGTAATGTATTAAAAATAAATAACTAAAATTATGAACTCAAAATTAATTACCATGGGATTAGTCATAATAGGGCTAATTCAGTTTTCATTTGGACAAGGAGGGGTTGGTCTTGATAATAATGTTAACCAATTGGCAAAATCTATAGAATCTATGAGTATTGGAAAACAGCAAAGTATTGCTACTTTTGTTAGGATTCCTCCACGTAAAATTCTTGGATCCTATCATATATTTGATACATGGGAGAATAAAGGTGTAATTTATGTTAATAAGGAAAAAGCATATAATATTAACAATATTAATGTAAACGTAAAAGAAAACAGGTTTGAATCAAGAACTTCCAAGGATTCTGTTTTTGCATTTGATACGCAGGTACTTGATTATGTGTTGATTAATGACAGGAAGTTTAAGCGTGTTTATTTTGATCCTTTTCGAGATTATAAAATTTGCGAATTGATCGTAGAGGAAGATGATTATAAGATTTTCAAAGTATATAGATCAGATGTAAAGAAAAATGACCCAGACCCATTAATGATAAAACCTAATGGGGATGAATTTGTTGTCAATTCGTGGTATTATATTAAAAGAGGAGAAGATATAGAGAGGTTTAAATTAAATAAAAAATATATTCTTGAGTTGCTCTCCAATCATAAAAAAGAAATAGAAAGTTTTGCCAAGAAAAATAAACTTTCGTGGAATAAGGTAGAAGATTTTAAACAGATGTATCTAAAATGGAAGACATTATAAGAGGATAGTTACAAATGTTTCAAGGAAACTGTTTTGATTTATCCTTTTTCGCACAATTTCGCAATACATTTATAATAATTTAATTAAGATTTAGGTTTTGAAATATCAATCTCGAAAAAAAGCAATACTCTTATTAGCAGATGGAACCATTTTTCATGGTAAAGCAGTAGGAAAAGAAGGTAACGCCTTTGGTGAAGTGTGTTTTAACACAGGTATGACAGGTTATCAGGAAATTTTTACAGATCCTTCTTATTATGGACAATTAATGGTAACTACTAATGCGCATATTGGTAATTATGGTACTAATGAAGAAGAAATAGAATCTGATTCGATTAAGATTTCAGGTTTAATTGTTAAAAATTTTAGCTATGAATTTTCTAGAGATCTTGCGGACAGTTCGTTACAGGATTTTTTGGAAAAACATGGTCTTCTTGCAATTTCAGATGTAGACACCCGTGCATTAGTTAGTTATATAAGAGATAATGGAGCAATGAACGCTGTTATTTCTACAGAAGTAGATAATATAGACGCTTTAAAAAAGCAACTACAAGATGTTCCGGATATGAACGGATTAGAATTAGCGTCTAAAGTGTCAACAGTAAAACCATATTTTTTTGGAGACCCTAATGCTACATATAAAATATCTGCATTGGATTTAGGAATTAAAAGAAATATACTTAGGAATTTGGCAAAAAGAGATGCGTATATAAAAGTATTCCCTTTTGATGCCTCATTCGAAGAAATGGATGATTGGAATCCGGATGGGTTCTTTTTGTCGAATGGTCCCGGGGATCCGGAACCATTATTTCAGGCAATTGCTACTGCCAAAGAGATTATAAAAAATAACAGACCTCTTTTTGGGATTTGTTTAGGGCATCAGGTAATCGCATTGGCAAATGGGATTAGTACTTATAAAATGCATAACGGACATAGAGGAATAAACCATCCTGTCAAAAATTTGATTACAGGGAAGGGAGAGATAACATCTCAAAATCATGGATTTGCTATAAGTAGAGAAGAAGCCGAAGAACATCAGGATATTGAAATAACACATATCCACCTTAATGATAATACAGTAGCGGGTATTAGAATGAAAAATAAAAACTGTTTTTCTGTACAATATCATCCAGAAGCCAGTCCTGGTCCAAATGACTCAGTGTATTTATTTGATGAATTTATTGAAAATATTAAAAAATCAGAAATTACAATATAAAATAAAGGGTATTTGGTTAAAAACCAGTTGGTTTTGATAATGATTAATCTATAACGTTATAGTTGATAACTTCATAGCTATATTGTAATTAGGAATATAAATTAAGGTTTTTTGCAGTTATAAAAATTTACTGGTTTTGTATATTGCATCGAATTAAAATTATCCAACAAATAAATTGAAAACATGAGTGTAATTATTAATATTCACGCTAGACAAATCTTAGATTCAAGAGGTAACCCAACAGTAGAGGTAGATGTAATTACCGAAAATGGTATTTTAGGTAGAGCCGCTGTTCCTTCAGGAGCTTCTACAGGAGAACATGAAGCGGTAGAATTAAGAGACGGGGGGTCTGCATACATGGGCAAAGGAGTTCTTAAAGCTGTAGAAAATGTAAATACGATAATTGCTGAAGAGTTATTAGGGTATTCTGTATTTGAACAAAATTTATTAGACCAAACAATGATTGAATTGGATGGTACTCCAAATAAATCAAAACTAGGTGCTAATGCAATATTAGGAGTTTCATTAGCAGCTGCAAAAGCAGCCGCAAACGAGCTTAATATGCCATTATATCGTTATGTAGGAGGAGTGAGTGCTAATACATTACCAGTGCCAATGATGAATATTATAAATGGAGGTTCACATAGTGATGCACCAATTGCATTTCAGGAATTTATGATAATGCCGGTAAAAGCAAATAACTTTACTCATGCAATGCAAATGGGAACCGAGATTTTTCATAACCTTAAAAAAGTATTGCATGATCGTGGATTAAGTACAGCAGTAGGAGATGAAGGTGGTTTTGCTCCAACATTAAATGGTACCGAAGATGCTTTGGATTCAATAGCATTAGCTGTAGAAAAAGCAGGATATAAGTTTGGAGACGAAATAATGGTGGCATTAGATTGTGCAGCGGCCGAATTTTATGTTGATGGTAAATATGACTACACTAAATTTGAAGGAGATAAAGGGGTTGTGCGTAGTAGTGAAGAACAAGCAGATTATCTGGCAGAGCTAGCCTCAAAGTACCCTATTATATCAATAGAAGATGGTATGGATGAAAATGATTGGGAAGGATGGAAATATCTTACAGACAAAATAGGGGATAAAGTTCAATTGGTAGGAGACGATTTGTTTGTAACTAATGTAGAGCGACTTTCAAAAGGAATCAAAAACGGTATTGCAAATTCAATACTAATTAAAGTAAATCAGATAGGAACTCTTACAGAAACTATAGCGGCAGTAAATATGGCACATAATGCAGGGTATACCTCTGTAATGTCTCATAGATCAGGAGAGACAGAAGATAATACTATTGCAGATCTTGCAGTTGCCCTTAATACAGGACAAATTAAAACAGGATCAGCTTCTCGTAGTGATAGAATGGCAAAGTACAATCAACTACTTCGTATCGAAGAAGAATTAGGTACTGTAGCCTACTATCCTAAAAAGGATGCGTTTAAAATAAAATAAAAGCAGTTTTGATAAAAAAGAGACAATCTTTAAAGATTGCCTCTTTTTTATGTTTAAAAATATTTTGTAAGGTTAAAAATGATGATACGATTAATAATATATTAACACTATATTTTGTAATTTAGCGATCCTACAATAATAGAAAAATTCTAAAATAATCACATGTCAAAAAAAGCTACGTTAGAAATCGACGGTAATAGATATGAGTTCCCAATTATAGAAGGAACAGAGAATGAATTAGGAATTGATATCAAAACACTTAGAGAAGTAACCGGAGGGGTTACTACCTTGGATCCCGGATATAAAAATACAGGAAGCTGTGAGAGTGGTATCACTTTTCTTGATGGAGAAAAAGGAATCTTAAGATATCGAGGATATTCTATAGAAGAATTAGCAGAAAAGGCAGATTTTTTAGAAGTTGCATATCTGTTAATATTTGGAGAACTTCCTACCAAAGCACAGTTAGATAAGTTTGATAAAGACATAAAAGAAGAATCCCATGTAGATGAAGACATGAAGAAAATTCTGGATGGCTTTCCTAAGAGTGCCCATCCAATGGGAGTATTATCATCATTAACAAGTGCATTAATTGCTTTTAATCCTGGTTCTGTAGATGTAGCATCAAACGAGGCTATGTACAATGCAATTGTAAAAATAATGGCAAAATTCCCAGTGCTTGCCGCATGGACAATGCGAAAGAGAAAAAGTCTTCCTTTAGATTATGGAGACGATTCATTGGGATATGTTGAAAACTTACATAAAATGATGTTTTCAAGACCTAATAAAGCATACGAACCTAATCAAATTGTAAATGATGCATTAGATAAACTATTAATCCTTCATGCAGATCATGAACAAAATTGCTCTACTTCTACAGTTAGGATAGTAGGTTCTTCTCATGCAGGATTATTTGCGTCCTTATCAGCTGGGATATCTGCATTATGGGGCCCCCTTCATGGAGGTGCAAATCAGGCAGTTATTGAAATGCTGGAAGCAATTAAAGCAGACGGAGGAGATACAGCAAAGTATATTAATAAAGCAAAAGATAAAAATGATCCATTCCGGTTAATGGGATTTGGGCATCGAGTGTATAAAAATTTTGATCCAAGAGCTAAGATTATAAAGAAATCTGCTGAAGAAGTTTTAGGAAGTTTAGGTATCGAAGACCCTGTTTTGGATATAGCCAAAGGATTAGCATTAGTAGCTCTGGAAGATGAGTATTTTGTGGAAAGAAAATTATACCCTAATGTAGATTTCTACTCAGGAATAATTTATAGAGCCTTAGGGATACCTACAGAAATGTTTACTGTAATGTTTGCTTTAGGCAGATTGCCAGGATGGATAGCACAATGGAGAGAAATGAGACTTCGCAAAGAACCTATTGGCAGACCCAGACAAATATACACCGGAAAAAACTACAGGCCTTTTGTAAAGGTAGAAGAGAGGTAAAAAGACATATTTTGAAATATAAAGCTTTACATTATTTTATGAATTTGTAAAGCTTTTGTTTTTTATTTTATATGAAGGTGTTTTTAGAATTGATAAGAAACACAGTTTGGTTTAAAAGCTTAGATATAGAATCAAAGATTGTTTGTTTTGTTTATTGCACTCTAAGTGATAATTAAAAACAATAAAATGAGTCATGAAAGAAATTAAATTAATTAAAAATAGGTCTGATATCGGAGCAGGAACCAGGGGTTCTGATCTGGGAATTGATGCAATAGAAATAGCAGCTATTAATAATAAAGATGATTATTTTAATCTGTATAAGTATGAAAATGTAGAAACAGAAAATGAAACGATCTATGATAAAGTAAATAATTCTTTTGCTAAACGCATAGTAAGCGTAATTAATGTGTGTACCAGATTAAGTAATAGTGTAGCAAAAAGCCTGCAAAATAAAGAGTATCCAATTGTGCTATCTGGAGATCATTCTTCTGCATTAGGAACTATTAGCGGGATAAAAACAGCAAACCCCGACAAAACATTAGGAGTGATATGGATAGACGCACACGCAGATGTACATTCCCCTTATACATCACCTTCAGGAAACATACATGGTATGCCATTGGCAGCAGCGCTTTCTGATGATAATTTGGATTGTAAAATAAATGAAGTTTCAGAAGAAACCGTTGTTTTGTGGGACAAAATGAAAAACATTGGAATCCATGGGCAGAAAATTAAACATGAACATATAGTATATTTTGGGGTAAGAGATACAGAAGAACCTGAAGAAAAAGTTATAGAACAAAATAAAATTAAAAACTATACAGTAGAAGAAATACGCTATCGCGGTTATAAAAAGTGCTTAGAAGAGGCCGTTCAGAGATTGGAACCCTGTGATGTTCTGTATATATCTTTTGATGTGGATAGCCTGGATTGTGATTTAATATCTAAAGGAACCGGTACCCCCGTATCTAGAGGATTTGATATTGACGAAGTTATTTGTATAATTCAGGCATTTGTAAATACTAAGAAAACCGTATGTTTTGAAGTGGTAGAAGTTAATCCTACTCTTGATGATAAAGGAAACAGAATGGCAGAAGCAGCTTTTGAAGTTTTAAAAGCAACAACAGGCACCATTATACAAAAAATGATACATTAATTTATATTGGAAAAACAAGTTACAAACACAATAGTTATGATTCGTCCTGTACAGTTCAGGATGAACGAGCAAACAGCCGTAAATAACTATTATCAAGAAGATACAGGGATAATATATAAAGAAGCTAATCTAAAAGCACAATCAGAGTTTGACCAATTTGTGAAAAAACTAAGAGAAACAGGAGTGCAAGTTATCGTTATTAATGATGACGATGCTAGTGATACTCCAGACTCTGTTTTTCCAAATAATTGGGTTTCTTTTCATCAAAATGGTAATGTAGGATTATATCCAATGTTTGCAAAAAACAGAAGGAAAGAACGTAAACCAGAAGTTTTAGATCGAATTGAAGAATTTGGTTTTGAAATAAAAAATATTATCGATTATACAAGTGCCGAAGAAGAAGGTTTGTTTCTGGAAGGTACAGGAAGCCTTGTATTGGACAGGGTAAACAGAAAAGCTTATTGTGCACTATCTCCTAGAGCAAATGAAGATTTGGTAATAGAGTTTTGTGAAGATTTTGAGTATACCCCTGTTATTTTTACAGCATATCAAACAGTAAACTCTAATAGGTTGCCAATATATCATACAAATGTTATGATGGGAGTTGGAGAAACATTTGCAGTAGTATGTTTGGATTGTATAGATGATAAAAAAGAACGTAAAAACCTTATTAATCATTTAAAACTAGACGGTAAAGAAATTATTGCAATAACAGAAAATCAGGTAAATAACTTTGCAGGTAATGTACTTCAAGTTGTAGGTTTAGGAGATAAACGTTATCTTGTAATGTCGACAGCAGCGTTCAATAGCCTGGCTAAGGACCAAATAACCAAGATAGAAAAGCATTGTGCTATTCTTTATAGTGATTTAACTACTATTGAAAAATTAGGAGGAGGTAGTGCTCGTTGTATGATGGCAGAAGTTTTTCTTCCTGTACGTTTATAACTTATACTCATAAAGTTAGGTTTTTAAATATACCTGTACTATAATTATGAGTTGTATTCTGAAACTAATTAAAATATGCTTTCTAAAAAAACTAAATACGGTCTAAAGGCGCTTACATATATTGCAAGAAAAAAATGTAACCTTCCTGTTTTAATATCAGAAATTGCAATTAGTGAAAATATCTCTCAAAAGTTTTTGGAAAGTATCTTATTAACCTTAAGAAAAACAGGATTTTTAGGATCAAAAAAAGGAAAAGGAGGGGGGTATTATCTTATTAGAGATCCAAAGGATATTACAATGGCTTCTATAATAAGGGTTTTAGAAGGTCCAATTGCAATGGTTCCGTGTGTTAGCCTTAATTTTTATGAAAAATGCGATGATTGCCCAGACGAAGATAAATGTGCAGTACATAGCGTTATGATTGAAGTAAGGGATAGCACATTAAAAGTTTTAGAAAATAAATCTTTGGCAGATTTTATTAAGTAAATCTTGCAGATAATATACTTTGATTTTTCAGGATGTTTAAAAGAATAAGCAAACCCTTTATTCTTTTAACCTTTTATATGTGTAAGGGCCCTTTATTACTCCCCAAACTTGTTTTCCTTTACTATCGTATCCTTTTGTCCAAATAGAGATTTTGTTTTTACTAATTACAAAAGAACTGGTAATATAATTAATGTAATCAACATTGCTAAGGCAGGATTTCTTTTTTATTTTTCCAGAATATATCGTAGAAGTTTTTTTCTTAAAGTACATTTGGCAACCATCTTTTACCCTGATACTGTCTTGGGTTAGTTTATTAAAAAGTTCAGGTTTTGCTTGAGCACCTTTATAATTTTCAGCATTAAGAATCGTATAACTTGTACTTACAAAAGTTGATGCATCTGCTCTTTTGTAATTTATAATTCGTTGACTATATATCAGACTGCTGTTTTTTGCGTCAGAAATTTCTGAATACAACCAATATTCGGGTTTGTTTTCCCAAATCCTTATATTTCTTAAATTTAAATGAGTAAAGCTAATATCGTTTTCTGCTTGTTCTTCGTTAGAAAATTCACCTGTTAAAAGCATTACCAATTTATGTAATTCAATATCTTTTACAGGTTTAGAATCACAAGATAATAATATAGATAGCAGAATAAATAGTAAAAATAACTTCATACAGTTTTTTACTAAATATATAAAAAATAAGAAAAAAAATGCAATTTATCGATAAAACTAAGCGTTTTATCCTAGTATAATTAACTTAGAGCAGCTATTTTTTTTATCATACCCGAAAAAATGAAGAAATGAAAAGGAATCATAGAATACCAATACAATCTTCCCCAAACCCCTTTAGGTCTGAAGGTGGCAGTTTGATGCAGGATATTATCTTTATCAATATTAAACTCTAACCAAGCTTCTCCCGGGATTTTCATTTCGGCAAAAAGTAATAAACGTTTATTGTTTTTATCAGCAACAAGAACCCTCCAAAAGTCCAGAGCATCCCCAGAAGATATTTTATCCAGATGCGTTCTTCCCCTTCGTAGTCCAACCCCTCCAAAAAACTTATCGATATAACCCCTTATTTTCCATACCCAATTTCCATAATACCATCCATTTTCACCTCCTATAGCCCAAATTTTTTCTACAGCTTTTTCGATGTTTGTTATTTTAGTTTTTTTGTAATCTTTAAAACACCCTCTTTTTGGAACAGATACATATTTTTGAATGCTATTTTCAAAACGGCCGCTAATAGCAGAGTCTTTCCAACTAGAAACAACCTGATTTTGTTCTATTTTTATAAATGCCAATTCTAAAGCTTTGGCGTAATTCATAGGTGTAATATCTAATATTTCCTGAAGATGTTTGTCTTTGGCTATAACAGGTATTCTCATACTGTCTACTAGATTTAATGCCAGTTTATAAGAGGTAGATGTCACAAAATAAAGCCAGTAAGAAGATAATTTTGGGGTCATAACCGGTATAGTAAATATGAATAATTTGAGCCTCCTTACTTCAGCATATAGATAAAGCATCTCTTTATAACTAAGGATATCAGGTCCGCTTACGTCAAAAGATTGATTGTAACATTTTTTGTTTCCTAAAACACCTGTCATAAAAATTAAAACATCCCTAATGGCAATTGGTTGCGTTTTGGTATTAACCCATTTTGGGGTAATCATTACAGGAAGTTTTTCACATAAATCACGTATAATTTCAAAAGATGAGCTTCCGGACCCCACTATGATACCTGATCTTAAAACGGTAAGGTTATATTTGCCCCTGTATAATATATTTTCTACATTTTTACGAGACCATAGATGTTTAGATAAGTTTTTTTCATTTACAATGCCACTTAGGTAAATTACCTGTTGAATGGTAGTCTTTTCTATATATTTAATAAAATTAAGAGCAGATACCTCTTCTTTTTTGTCAAAATCGGTAGTAGAAGAACTCATGGAGTGGATAAGATAATATGCAACATCAATGTTTACAGGTAAAATAGTGAGATCAGGTTCCTTTAGAAAATCAATTTCTACTATGGTAATTTTGTTTCTGATTTCTTCATCTACAGGCAATCTGTTTTTGTCTCTTACACAACATAGTACGTCATGCCCAAGATCTAATAATAAAGGTAATAGTCGCATTCCTATATACCCATTAGTTCCGGTAAGTAGTATTCTCATTTTTTTTTAAAAGATACAAAGAATTTAGGATGAGACAGGTTGTTTTTGAGATTACACTTTGATTATTTACTATTCAATTTTTAAGGGTAATAAAATGAAATGATATCAAAACACATAGAACACTCTGTAATTTCTGCTATCTTTGTAGCTTAATTTTTTATAAAATGAGTTTACAAAAAACCATTTCTGGTAAAGTAAAAGAAGCAATATTACAATTGTTTGATGCAAACCTGGAGACTGTAGAGCTACAAGCAACCCGAAAAGAATTTGAAGGAGATATTACAGTAGTTGTATTTCCTATGCTTGGTGTAGTAAAAGGAAATCCTGTGCAGATAGGAGAAGCTATAGGTAAGTACCTGGTAGAAAATGTAAAAGAAATAAAAGATTATAATGTTGTCAAAGGGTTTCTTAATTTAGTTATTTCGGATTTTTATTATCTTGATTTTTTTTCAAAAATTAAAGAAGATAAACAATATGGGTTTGTATCTCCGAAGAAAGGGGAGAAGGCTGTAATAGTTGAGTACTCTTCGCCAAACACTAATAAACCATTGCATTTAGGTCATGTTAGGAATAATCTTTTGGGATATTCTGTTGCAGAGATAATAAAAGCGAGTGGTAAAAAAGTATATAAAACTCAAATTATTAATGATAGAGGTATTCATATTTGTAAGTCTATGTTGGCATGGCAAAAATATGGCAACCACGAAACACCAGAATCTACTGGACTTAAAGGAGATAAATTAGTTGGTAATTATTATGTAAAATTTGATCAGGTATATAAAGAACAGATAGCACATTTAATTGCAAAAGAAGGGAAAACAGAAGAAGAAGCAAAAAAGGAAGCGCCTTTTATATTAGAGGCTCAGGATATGCTTCGTAAATGGGAAGCAGGAGATGAAGAAGTTGTACAACTATGGAAAATGATGAATGAATGGGTATATGAAGGTTTTGATCAAACATACAAAGCTTTAGGAGTTAATTTTGATAGTTATTATTATGAAAGTAACACCTATTTATTAGGGAAAGATAATATCGAAGAAGGACTTGCTAATGGTGTTTTTTATAAAAAAGAAGACGGATCTGTTTGGTGTGATTTAAGTGAAGAAAAGCTAGATGATAAACTAGTATTAAGAAGTGATGGCACTTCTGTATATATGACGCAAGATATAGGTACAGCAATACAGCGTATTAAGGATAATCCTGATGTTGGGGGGATGATTTATACTGTTGGGAATGAACAAGATCATCATTTTAATGTGTTATTTGCAATACTAAAAAAATTAGGCTACGATTGGGCAGAGCAATTATATCATTTAAGCTATGGGATGGTAGATTTGCCTAGCGGTAAAATGAAAAGCAGAGAAGGTACTGTAGTAGATGCAGATGAACTTATTGCAGAAATGATATCTACGGCAGGAGATATATCTAAAGATCTGGGAAAATTAGAAGGATATACAGAGAAAGAGAAGAATGAAGTGTACAATATTATTGGTCTTGGGGCTTTAAAATATTTTATTTTGAAGATAGACCCTAAAAAGCGTATTCTTTTTGACCCTAAAGAATCTGTAGACTTTCAAGGCAATACAGGACCATTTATACAATATACCTATGCCAGAATTCAAGCAATTTTGCGTAAAGCAAATTTTGATTACAAGGATAATGTTATGGATATAAGATTACACAAAAAAGAAAAAGAGCTTATTAAGCAATTAGAATATTATCCAGAGATTATTCAGACAGCAGCAAATGAACATAGTCCTGCCATAATTGCTAATTACACCTATGATCTGGTAAAAAGCTATAATTCATTTTTTCAAAATGTATCTATATTTGGAGCAGATACAGATAAAGAAAAAATATTTAGAGTACAACTCTCCGGATTAGTAGGGGATACCATAAAATCCGCATTTGATCTTTTGGGGATTGATGTTCCTGATAGAATGTAAATCTTTGATTTGTCTGTTGTTTTTTGTTTCAGGTTTTGAAAAAATTAACCAAATAGCGGTTTTCTTACCTCTTTTGTCTATTAACCGGGATAAAAATCAAACAAGATTATAAAAGTAAAGGATTTGTTTTTTATTTTAGTAACATGTATTGTAATATATCTCGGGCAACTTTTCAGGATTTACCATTAATGCAACATTTGTTTTACCAAACGGTAATAACTTATGGAACAAAGTTGTTTACAAAATCTGAAATAAAAATTTACTCTCAGTTAGCTGTAAATAAAACATATTGGCAAGAAAAATTCAAAAATGATTTTATTTATAATGCCAAATTAAATGGTGAGGTTGTTGGTTCTTTTTCAATGGATACAAAAGGTAATATTGAATATATTTTTGTTCACATGAATTATCATGGACAAGGTATAGCTAGTGATTTATATACCAAAATTGAAGAAGTAGCCAGAGATTCGAGTATTAAAACTCTCACTACCCAAGTAAATGAAGTTACCCGGCCTTTTTTTGAGAGCAAAGGATTCGAGATAACTAAAAATTCAGTAAAAGTCGTAGGAGGAGAGGAAATAGTAAGCTATGGTGGAGTTAAGCATCTTTAAAAACCCTAGAGCCATAAATTTCTCAAAATAACTTTAATTCACAAGGTTATATATAATTCTGCAAATGTATACTTTATTTATACACTTCAAATTCTTAAATTTGCAACCAATCTATCGATAAAGATAGTGTTTTGAAAATACCAGAAATATATGTTTGATAATTTAAGTGATAAGTTAGACAAGGCCTTACATATCTTAAAAGGGCATGGGCAGATAACCGAAGTAAATGTTGCAGAGACACTTAAAGAGGTTCGTAGAGCGTTAGTAGATGCCGATGTAAATTATAAAATAGCAAAAGAATTTACTGCTACTGTAAAAGAAAAAGCATTAGGACAAAATGTTTTAAAAAGCTTAAAGCCCGGGCAATTAATGGTGAAGCTTGTCAAAGATGAGCTAACAGAGTTAATGGGGGGCGAAGTTGCAGGAATAGACTTATCGGGTAAGCCATCGGTTATTTTAATGTCTGGCTTACAAGGATCTGGTAAAACAACTTTTTCTGGAAAACTTGCTAATTTTCTTAAAACAAAAAAAACAAAGAAACCACTTCTTGTAGCGTGTGATGTGTATCGACCTGCTGCAATAGATCAGTTACATGTAGTTGGAGAACAGATTAATGTAGAAGTTTTTAGCGACAAAGGAAATAATGATCCTGTTGCAATAGCAACAGCAGGTATTGCACACGCAAAAGCAAATGGGCATAATGTGGTGATTATAGATACAGCAGGACGTTTGGCTGTAGATGAAGTAATGATGACAGAGATAGCAAATATACATAAAGCTATCCAACCTAACGAAACTTTGTTTGTTGTAGACTCTATGACCGGGCAAGATGCAGTTAATACGGCAAAAGCCTTTAATGATGTATTGAATTTTGATGGGGTAATTTTAACTAAACTGGATGGAGATACCAGAGGTGGAGCAGCAATATCTATAAAATCTGTAGTTAATAAACCTATTAAATTTATTGGTACGGGAGAAAAAATGGAAGCTATTGATGTTTTCTATCCTTCTCGTATGGCAGATCGTATTCTGGGGATGGGGGATGTTGTGTCTCTTGTAGAAAGAGCGCAAGAACAGTTTGATGAAGAAGAAGCCAGAAAACTACAAAAGAAAATAGCAAAGAACCAGTTTGGATTTGATGATTTCTTAAAACAAATTCAGCAGATCAAGAAAATGGGGAATATGAAAGACCTTATTGGAATGATCCCCGGAGCAGGAAAGATGATGAAAAACATGGATATAGATGATGATGCCTTTAAGCATATTGAAGCAATTATACATTCTATGACCCCTGAAGAGAGAACTAAGCCACAAATTATTAATTCTAGTAGAAAAAAACGTATCGGAGCAGGTTCAGGAACCTCAATTCAACAAGTAAATCAATTATTGAAGCAGTTTGACCAGATGAGCAAGATGATGAAAATGATGCAGGGCGGCGGCGGAAAACGGATGATGCAAATGATGGGTAAAATGAAATAACCACAAAATTTTATTATAAACATATTAATCAATTAAAGAAACCAAAAAGGGGAATGGAAATATTGGATGGTAAAAAAGTTAGTAATGATATTAAAGATGAAATAGCTGCAGAAGTTCTTAAAATGAAAGAACGTGGAGAAAAAGTACCACATTTGGCAGCAGTTTTGGTAGGTAATGACGGGGCTAGTTTAACTTATGTAGGCAGCAAAGTCAGAGCCTGTGAACGAATAGGTTTTGAGTCTACCTTGGTTAAAATGCCAAGTACAACTAGTGAAATTGAATTACTGACTAAGATAAAAGAACTGAATGAAAATGAGGATATAGATGGTTTTATAGTTCAACTGCCTTTGCCACCACAAATCGACACACAAAAAGTATTACTAGCTGTAGATCCGGATAAAGATGTAGATGGTTTTCATCCTATGAATTTTGGTAAAATGGCATTAGATATGTCAACTTTTATTCCGGCAACTCCTTTTGGAATTCTAGAGTTGCTAGAGCGCTATAATGTGGATACCAAAGGAAAACATACAGTTGTTATTGGTAGAAGCCATATTGTTGGTAGACCGATGAGTATTTTAATGGGAAGAAAAGGCTGGCCGGGCAATTCTACAGTTACTTTAACACATAGTCATACAAAAAATATTACCCAAATCATTTCTCAGGCAGATATTGTGATTTCTGCATTGGGAGTTCCTGATTTCTTAAAAGCAGAAATGGTAAAAGACGATGCTGTAGTCATTGATGTTGGGATAACAAGAGTTGCAGACGATTCTAATCCAAAAGGATATAAGATTGTAGGAGATGTAGATTTTGAAAACGTAAGCAAAAAAGCTTCTTTTATTACCCCTGTGCCAGGTGGTGTAGGACCAATGACCATTGCCATGTTGCTTAAAAACACATTATTGGCAAGAGAAAGACACCGTAGCGGTCTTAAATAATAATACATATAGAAAAGATAAAAAGCTTGTGCCAGATCAAATCTGGCACAAGCTTTTTAATGAAGAACAGATGAAAAAGAAACAATTTATTAGTTTTGTTTCAAATCTAAAATACTATTTTAGATTATGTAATAGAAAATCTATTATCCCTTTTAGTCTACTGCAAATACAACCGTTACACTTTATTTTTATTTACCTGCCCATAGCAATGCCGTGCTAAAACATGATATCTTAAAGTCTTATGACGAAGTTCTATTGCATGATCCGGTTAAGCTTTTAAGACAGAAACTCAGTTTTTTAGTTGTCTGAGAAAAAGGGATTGAAGTGTATCTGGAAAAAATAATGGTGAATAAACAAAGAAATATTGTCAGAATTGAGAAAGAATTAGGTATGTCAATCAGTTATAATATAACAAATTAAAAAGCACTTGACTTCGCTCAGTGTGACAAAGAATTTTGAATATATCCTTAACTAAACAACATTGATGATCCGGCTTAAACCAAAATAGAAAAAAGATTGTCAGGGTCATAATCAAATTTTCGTCTTTCTTTTTTGTAAGATTAAAATCGGAGCTATTACGTATGCTCTTTTACTTTGTATCCTTTACAGAGCATTCATTCCTTTTGTAAAATGTAACTTTGTCAACTGCAATAACAGGGTTGTTAATTAATTTGAAGCCTGAAGCCGGTGTGCCAGTTTTTATTGGTATAACACTTCTTTTTTGTGTTATGGTCTCTATCCCTGGAGTATCAACAACAAAGTACATTTTGTTAATATATATATGTATAACAACATCGCGCTTGTAGGGCTATTTTGGCATGTATATTTGGTCAACTTCAAATTGATAAAGGTCAGGATAATCTTCTACATGCTTTGCGCAAAGCATCCGGATCCACCTTGGTTGATGGATTGTTTATGGTAGTTTTGGGTTCTATTTGGTTTAGCTACCGGAAAACCAAACTTATTACCGACCTTTGAACATAACTTGTTTGCGAAAATCTAATAAATATGCCATAAAATAATATGGTGTGATGCTTTTTTAAAAAAAGTAAAGCATATTTAGTATGTGTCTCTATTCTGTTAGGTGCTATTTGTGCCGTAGGATAGATTATTTTAATGCAAAAAAGCAACCATATATGGTTGCTTTTTAGAACTATATTAGAGTGAAAAGTCTGAGATTCATGTAGGAATCTCAGACTTTTCTATAAAGTTACATTTATTTTTGGTGATTAAATGTGTTTCTTAATTTTCGTTGAATTTTTCGCTAGTAATATTGTCTTCTTGACCACCGGCATCGTATCCACCACTAGTAAGATCCAATGCTAAGTTATATGAAGGAACGTTAATACCTTTTGATGTTTTAACAGTGTTAAAGTTTAGTATAGATTCGCTCTTTTCATATAAGGCATTCTTGGTAAATGTACCAAACTTTTTACCGTCTACGATAGTTTCTCTCCAGTCTATACCGTATGCAATTTTAAGGTAGTACTCTCCTTCAGGGATATTTCTGATAAACTGTGTAGTATTAGAGTTAATATAGGTTACACGAACTAACTCATCATCAGCTTCGGTTTTACCCATTTTGTACATTTTAACTACTACTTCTGTGTTTTTACCAACTTTTATTTTAAGATAATTGTCTAACTTATAATCAAACTTACCTTTAAAATTAAATGATGTTGGAGTAGCACCAGATTTATATGTCTTTTTCTCCCAACTAGAATATTTGTCTTCTCTGGATATTTCAATAGAAGCGGATCTAGGAGAACTGTTACTGGATGCTGTGCTAGTATTACTACTAGTATTAGAAGATGATCCATAAGAAGGAGTTGTAGACTCTATTGGTGTAGAGCTTAAGTCACCACCTCTTGCGGCTCTTCTTTGAGCTTCTTCAACAGCTTTTCTTGTTTCTTCGGTATCTGCCAAAGCTCTTCTTGCAGCTGCATCTTTGGATTTAGCTGCTGCGTCAGCTTGTTCAATTGCTGCTGCTGCTGCTGCTTCAGCTTCTCTTTTTAAGCGTTCTGCTTCAGCAATCGCTTTTCTTGCTGCTTCTTCTGCGGCTCTTTTTGCTGCTTCAGCTTGTGCAATTGCTTGTGCTGCTGCTTGCTTTGCAGCTTCTCTTTTTGCTGCTGCTTCTTTTGATGCTCTTTCTGCATCTGCAATTCGGCTGTCTTCGGTTAAGTATTTTGTAATAACAAAACCGTTCATACTTTTGTACTGTATAGCACTCCAGTCTCCGTAGTTAGAACTCATTACATATACCTGGGTTCCTTGAGGAACTTCGGCAATAGTATTAAATTGTAGGCCAGGACCACTTCGAACTTCCAATTTGTTAGAAGACATTAAGTATTGCCCATCTTGAGCATGAGCAGACGAGAAGGTAATCACCAAAAGCAGAATAAATGTAAAAATAGACTTCATATCGCTTGTTTTTAAGTAGATTGGGTTATAATTCTTATTGTTATATTATTATTTTCTTAGTTTAAATTTATTAAAAAAATATAATTTACCGTCAAAATTTGATCTTCAAAAAAGATGCCAAAAGCATTTTAGCTCTATTTTCTGCTTTTTAAAACATTTGTCAAAAGGATTAAAAAACTCACTTTATTAAAGAACAATTTTATATTTAATCGCCTTGTTTTCAACAACTTAAGCTATGTTTGCTTTAGTATAACTTCAGTGTTTTTGATTAAATTACTGAAAAGAAAACTATTAAATCAGACTCAAAAGTAATGTTTTAATATGAAAAACACAACTTGTTTTTAATTTATTTATGTAAAAATATTAATTTCTTTTCACTTATTTGTGTTTTTCAACGATATTTTTTGTTGTTATAACCGATTTAATTTATGGTTTTAAAGATCCTAGTCGGTTTTGTAAGTTAAGGGGTACAAAGTATAAAAGGCTTTGGTTTGGTGTGGGTATAACAGTGGCGATATTTTGATTGATTTGGGTATCTTTTTTTTAGTGCCTTTCTTTTAGAAGCTCAGGGAATTTGGTTTGAAACTTTTTTAATCTTGGTATAGATATATTTTGTATGTATGGATTGTCGGGATTTCGTTTTTCATAATCCTGATGATATGCTTCTCCTTTCCAGAATTTTTGAAAAGGAAGTATCTCTGCTGCTATTTTTCTGTTTATTTTTTTGGAAAGAGCTTCTTTTTTTTCTTCTATTATTTTTCTTTGTTCTTCGTTTTGATAAAAAATAATAGATCTGTATTGCGATCCATGATCTGGTCCTTGCCCATTAATTTGGATGGGGTTTTGAGATCCAAAGTATACGTCTATCAGGGTAGAAAAAGATATAATTTTTGGATTATAAATAATTTCTACGGTTTCTGCGTGTCCGGTTCTGCCTGTGTTGCTTGTTTGGTATGTAGGGTTTTGGGTATGACCGCCAGAATAGCCGGATACGGATTCTTCAACTCCTTTCAGACTTTCGTAAATAGCTTCGACACACCAAAAACATCCGCTGGCAAAATAAGCTCTTTCCAATCCGTTAATTGATTTGACTTGTACGGGAGAGATGTTCTTGGTTTTTTTTTCTTTGTTGGTGGGTTGGCTATTGCTTTGGCAGCTGGAGAACAATAAAAGTATACTCCATAATATATATAGTATGTTTTTCATAACAATATGTGTTTTTTGTACTTGGTCTTTTTCTTTGCAATAAACTTTCAAACTGTGTGTTAAAAATAGTTAAAATATGCAGAAATAATGGTTTGGGGTGGTTTGTTAAGCGGAGGTTAAAAAGGATATGGCTGTCCATTTGGGCAGCCATATCCTTTTTTGATTATTTTTTGTTGCTCTGATCTGTTATCCGTTCATAGAGATAAGAAACTCATCGTTGTTTTTGGTTTGTTTAAAACGATCGTTGATAAATTCCATTGCTTCTACTGGGTTCATATCTGCAAGATATTTGCGCATTACCCACATTCTTTGAATTGTGGTGTCATCAAGTAATAAGTCATCGCGGCGCGTACTTGAAGAGGTAAGGTCGATGGCAGGAAAAATACGGCGATTTGATATTTTTCGATCCAGTTGAAGTTCCATGTTACCGGTTCCTTTAAATTCCTCAAAGATTACTTCGTCCATTTTTGAACCTGTTTCAGTTAAAGCTGTTGCAATTATGGTAAGAGAACCACCATTTTCAATATTACGAGCGGCTCCGAAAAAACGTTTTGGTTTGTGCAAAGCATTTGCGTCTACACCTCCACTTAGTATTTTTCCAGAAGCTGGTTGTACAGTGTTGTATGCTCTGGCTAAACGGGTTATAGAGTCTAATAGTATTACTACGTCATGACCGCACTCTACTAGTCTTTTTGCTTTTTCAAGAACAATATTAGCGACTTTTACATGTTCATTAGCTTCTTTGTCAAAAGTTGAAGCAACAACTTCTCCTTTTACATTGCGTTGCATGTCGGTAACCTCTTCTGGTCTTTCGTCGATTAGAAGGATCATTTGGTATACTTCGGGATGATTTGCGGCAATTGCATTGGCTACATCCTTAAGTAGCATAGTTTTACCTGTTTTGGGCTGAGATACGATCATCCCACGTTGTCCTTTACCTATTGGTGCAAAAAGATCCATGATTCTTGTGGATATTGTGCTTTGTCTTTCTGCTATATTAAACTTTTCCTGAGGGAATAATGGTGTTAAATGCTCAAAAGATACTCTGTCACGCACCACTTGCGGGTCAAGACCGTTAATTTTGTTTACTTTAATAAGGGGAAAGTATTTTTCACCTTCTTTAGGGGGTCTTACTTGTCCTAATACGGTGTCTCCTGTTTTTAATCCAAAAAGACGTATTTGTGATTGCGATACATATATATCATCTGGTGAAGAAAGATAGTTGTAGTCGCTGGATCTTAAAAAACCATATCCATCCTGCATAATGTCAAGAACACCTTCGCTTTCGATTATAGCGTCAAATTCAAAATCAGGCTCTTTGTATCGGTTTCGGTTGTCTCTGTTTCCGTTGTCCCGATTTCCATTATCTCTGTTTCCGTTGTCCCTGTTTCCGTTGTCTCTGTTTCCATTATCCCGATTTCCACTATCTTTTTTATTAGGATTGTTGTTGGTGTTTCTGGGTTTGTTTGGCAGAGATTTGTCATTGCCTCGGTTTCGGCTATCTTTTTTATCTTCCTTGTTAGGAAGAGGCTTGGCTCTGTCGCTGTTTTCGTTATTTTTGGCAATGTTTTCCTCTTTTGAAACAGTAGCAGAAACAGGAGTTTCTTTTTTGTGTTCATGAGGAGCTTTCGTTTCCTTTTTTACAGGAATCGGGGTTTCTTCGGGTCTCGTAGCACGAGGTCTTCTTGGGCGAATATTGGATTTTGGTTTTTCAGAAGATGTTTTTTCTGAAGAATCTTCTGTAATCACTTCTTTTACCTTATTAGGATTTGCTGCTTGGTAATCTAATATTTGGTATACTAAGTCTAGTTTTTTTAAGGTACGATATTTAGGTACGTTAAGGTTCTTTGCAATATCTTGCAGTTCAGGAAGCTTTTTTGCTTTTAATTCAGAAATCTCTAACATTTAAATTTGTTATATAATTTACGTTTAGGTATAAATTTTCAAAAGAAGAATTCTAGGAAAATTTTATTTTGAAGGTAAGTAACCTTAGTTGAGAAGGTTACAGATTTTGTGATGCAAGTATACAACTTTATTTTTAATTATTTGCATATATTTGTAAAAAGAAACTCTTATTTTTGCTTTTTCATAAGGGAAAATTATAATGTTACAAAGAGTTCAAACCATATATTTAGTATTAGCAGCTGCTGTATCAGCAGGATTGAGTATGTATTTGCCTTATGGGTTAGATAAAGATGCAGTAGCACTTTATTCAAAAACAGAACCATTTCTTTTGACAATGTTTGTGGGATCTGCAATATTATCCTTAATTTCGGTGTTTTTATTTAAAAATAGAAAGCTTCAATTTGTATTGGGGCGTATCAATATCTTATTAAACTTTATTTTACTAGGAGTATTTGTTTATTGGTCACTAACGGTATCTGGAGAAGCTCATGTTTCTGAGAAAGGTATTGGGATGATCATTCCTGTTATTTCTATCGTTTTATTAGTAATGGCCAATAAGGCTATTAAAAAGGATGAGAATCTTGTAAAATCAGTAGATCGATTACGATAAACCTAAGATCTTAGTAGTATTAGTGCGTTAAAACCCGGAGTATGCCAACTCCGGGTTTTATTTTTAATACCTCATCAAGGGGTTGATTTTTTCAAAGTTAGCCTCAAAAACAAAATATATCTTTATCAAAAACATATCTGGTGGGCTTGAGATTGTTGACCAATAATTATTAAGGGTTTCTATTTTTTTCCTAACTCAATGACTTCAAGGTTTTCAATTTTTCCAGAATCTAAAGTAAACCGCAACATTGTTCTTATCTTATGAAACCCATATATTCCTGCTGCCCCCGGGTTCATGTGTAATACCCCGTTTTTTCTGTCTGGAATAACTTTAAGGATGTGCGAATGCCCGCAAATAAACAATTGGGGAGGATTGGTTTTAATTTCATCTCTCGTATTTATATTATATTTAGGAGGGTATCCTCCTATATGGGTTATCCAGACCGAGACCCCTTCACATACAAATCTCAAATTTAAAGGATAGTTGATTCTGGCTTTGTCATCATCGATATTTCCATACACAGCACGAAGAGGTTTTATTGCTTCGATTGCATCAGTAACTTTAAGATCCCCGATATCCCCTGCGTGCCATACTTCATCAGCTTCTTTTGCATAATGCAAAATGCGTTGATCGATATAGCTGTGAGTATCACTAAGTAAAAGTATCTTTTTCAAAATTGAAATAATAATGCGTTATAGAATGATAGGGAAAACTGAATACAAATTATAACTTTGGTCTCTATTTTATAAAGTATATTTGCGCTTAGTTTTATGCAAAAATAAAGTATTGTACTGAAAAATTAGAGGAATAGGAAAATCTTGATGATATAAAATATTGAAGGATGAAATTTTTTCTGGTTTTTTGTATGACATATTATAATGAGATATTTTTTAGAACTTTCATATAATGGCACCCCATATCATGGTTGGCAGAAACAGCCTAATGCGATTTCGGTTCAGGAGGTCCTTGAAAAATCTTTATCTACAGTGCTTAGAAATAAGATTGATATAACAGGGGCAGGCAGAACAGATACAGGTGTTCATGCAAAGCAGATCATGGCACATTTTGATTATGAAGAATCTTTAATAACAGATGAGCTTCAGTATAAGCTCAATGCTATTTTGCCATCTGAAATCGCAATTAAAAAAGTATATCTTGTTCAGGAAAATGCCCATGCCCGTTTTGATGCAACCAGTAGGTCTTATGAGTATCATATATCCTTTGTAAAAGATCCTTTTGGTATTTATAAATCCTACTATTTTAAGAAACCGTTGGATGTGGATGCAATGAATGAGGCTGCCAAAATACTGTTAAACTACACTAATTTTAAATGCTTTAGTAAGTCTAAAACCGATGTAAAAACGTATAATTGTACCATTACAAATGCCGTTTGGGAAAATAATGGAGATCAATTGATTTTTAAAATTTCGGCAAATCGTTTTCTAAGAAATATGGTAAGAGCGATTGTAGGAACACTTATTGAAATAGGAGAACATAAGTTAAACAACGAGGGATTGATAGCAATTCTTAAAAGTGAAGACCGAAGTAAAGCAGGGTACTCTGTTCCTGCGCATGGTCTTTATTTGACCGCTATAGAATATCCCCAAATAATATATAAAAAATAGATGGCAAAAAAGAGCGGTAATGCTTTTGATTTTAAACTTTTTAAAAGATTGATTAGGTATACTAATCCTTATAAGTTTGTTTTTTATTTTGTATGCTTTTCAGCTATATTATTGTCTGCATTTTCTGTTTTAAGACCTTATTTATTACAGCAGGCAATAGACAGAACCATTATTCCTAAAGATAACGAGCTTTTGGTTTTCTTTATTAGCTTGATGTTAGGTGTTTTGTTTTTGGAAGTTATCTCGCAATTTTTATTTATTTACTTTGCTAATTTACTTGGGCAAGAAGTTATCAGAGATATCAGGGTCAGGTTATTTAAGCACATGTTGGGGTTTAAAAAACAATATTATGATAAATCGGCAGTAGGCAGATTGGTAACCAGAGCAGTAAGCGATATTGAAACAATAGCAAGCATTTTTAGCGAGGGATTGTTTATGATTATTAGCGATTTGTTAAAAATGGTTGTTATTTTGGGCTATATGTTATACCAGAGTTGGCAGCTTACTTTGTTGGTTTTGATTATATTACCTTTTGTTTTGTATGCTACAAGAGTTTTTCAGAAAAAAATGAAGATTGCTTTTGAAGAAGTTAGAACCCAGGTGTCTAATTTGAATTCTTTTGTTCAGGAGCGTATTACAGGTATGAAGATTGTTCAACTATTTACAAGAGAAGAAACAGAGTATTCTATTTTTAAAGAAATTAATGAAAAACATAAAAAAGGCTGGATAAGAACCGTTTGGTACAACTCTATATTTTTTCCAATTGCAGAAATGTCCAGTTCTATAGCTATAGGGTTAATAGTTTGGTTTGGGGGGCTAAGGGCAGCACAAGGAGATGTAATTACATTAGGGGTAGTTATAGCTTTTATAGAGTTGTCACAGATGCTTTTTAGACCTTTACGGCAAATAGCAGATAAGTTTAATTCCTTACAAATGGGTATGGTTGCAGCTAATCGGGTATTTGCTATTTTGGATACAGATTCTAAAATTGAAAACAAAGGAGATATATTATTAGAAAATGTAAAAGGTAAAATTACTTTCAATAATGTACGATTCAGTTATATTAAAGAGGAAGAGATTTTAAAAGGAGTTTCATTTACGGTCAATCCGGGGGAGACTGTGGCAATAGTTGGGGCTACAGGTGCAGGAAAATCTACAATCATTAATTTGTTGAATAGATTTTATGAATTGGATAGTGGTGTGATTTCTGTAGATGATGTTGATATCGAATCTGTTGATTTAAAATCATTACGAAACCATATAGCAGTAGTGCTTCAGGATGTGTTTTTATTTGCAGATACCATTCTTAATAATATAACATTAAATAATCCCGATATTCCTGAAGAAAAAGTACACCAAGTAGCAAAAGAAATTGGGATTCACGATTTTATAAGCAGTCTGCCTAATGGGTATCATTATAATGTAAAAGAAAGAGGAGCTATGCTTTCCTCCGGGCAACGACAATTAATATCTTTTTTAAGAGCTTATGTAACCAATCCGGGAATTTTAGTATTGGATGAAGCAACATCTTCTATAGATTCTTATAGCGAACAATTAATACAAGATGCAACCAATAAAATCACCAAAGGCAGGACATCTATCGTTATTGCGCATAGACTAGCAACTATTAGGAATGCCGATAAGATTATTGTAATGGATCAGGGTAAAATTGTAGAACAAGGTAGTCATAACGAATTGCTGGAAATTGCAAATGGATATTATAAAAATCTTTACGAAGTACAGTTTGCAAACGTTTCCGATTAGTCTATATTGTAATAATTATTTATTTAGTGCTAATCCGATGATAACTCCTGCTATAATAATTATTGTGATATATAGAAAACTGATAATGCCAATAAATAGTAGTGTTTTAATTAATATCTTTTTTAGACTTATTTTATAAAGTTTTTTTAAAACGTATGCTACATATCCGATGTATACGATATATTGAATTAGGCTTATGGTGAAAATGTTATCGATAGCAAATGTAACCGGTAATAGAAAAAGAGCCATAAAACCAACTATATGGGAATAGGCGTATAGATAAATAACTAGATGTTCTGTTAAATTGTATTTCTTATAATTTAGAAATACCAAACGAGATATAGCAGCTAATATAGGGATAAGTAAAAAATTTATCAGAGATTGGTATTGAAAAGTATAATTTAAAACACTCTTTTGTATTTCAACTTGCTCTTGCGGTATTGAACTTAAGGCAATAGTCATAAGTTCAAACATGCGATCTTTTACTAAAAAAGCATAGAACCCTGTAATAGTTATAGAGATAGCAAAATATCCGAAAGCATTTACATAACGTTTCCTTAATCCATGTATATAACCATCAATAACCTCTTCGGGTTTGGTAAATAAATGAATAAACGTTTTGATAAAAGAATTGTCTAAATTAAAAAAGCGATCCACAAACTCAGAAACAAGATTCTTAAAAGTTATTCGATTGGTAATTTTTTTAGCTCCACAACCAGGGCAAAAATTATAAGTTTCTATTTGGTTTCCGCAATTCTTGCAGTTAGTAATAGTAATTAAATCACTCATTAAGCTAAATCCTTTTTAATTTTATCTATAAGTTCTTCGTCTGTTTTAAAAATAACAAATTCTCCATTTCTGATATAAGATAATTTGCCGGTCTCTTCGCTTACTACCAAAGCCAGAGCGTCTGTTTTTTCGGTAATCCCTACAGCTGCCCGATGCCGTAGGCCAAAACGTAAAGGGATATTGTTGTCATTTGTAACTGGTAAAATGGCTCTGGTGGCTACTATATGGTTGTCTTCAATAATCATAGCTCCATCATGAAGCGGACTGTTTTTGTAAAAAACACTCTCAATAATAGGGCTGTTTATACGAATATCCATAGAATCTCCAGATGTTTTTACAAAATCCAAAGATGTAGATCTCTTAATTACAATAAGGGCTCCAGTATGGGTTTTTCCCATTTCAGTACATGCATTTATAATTGCCTTTATGTTGGTAACAGTATCCTCAGGAGTATCTCGAATAAATTTTAATTGCCTTAAAAATTGGCGTCTTTTTCCAAAATTAGTAGAGCCAATCATTAATAAAAATTTTCGTATTTCTTGTTGAAAAACTACAATTAGAGCAAACATTCCAACCCCAATAAACTCTCCCAAAACACTACTTAGCATTTCCATTGCCAAAAACTGGGTGAGTTTCCAAACCAGATAAATAATAACTATTCCTATAAAAATATTAATTGCAGCGGTGCCTTTAACTAATTTATATATAGAATATAATAAAAAGGCAACGAGCACAATATCAAGTATGTCTAGTATTCTAAGATCGATTAAGTCCAAATGCCTGGGTGTTTATGTAAAAATAGAAAAATTAGTGAAATTTTGATGTTTATTCTATATTAGTTCTTTGTACTATAAAATAGATGCCGAAACAACAAATTAATTGGCTTGATTATAAGTATTGACCAGTGCAATACACTCCATGGCTTCTTTAACATCATGTACCCTTAAAATAGATGCCCCGTTAAGTAAAGCGATGGTATTTAAAGCAGTAGTGCCGTTTAAAGCTTTCTCTGGAGTATTGTTTAGTGTTTTGTAAATCATCGATTTTCTTGAAATGCCTGCAAGGATTGGTACATTATGGGACTTTAAAAGGCTAATGTGTTTTAAAAGATCAAAGTTTTGTAATGTGTTTTTGGCAAAACCAAACCCCGGGTCTATAATAATATCATTTATGCCAAATTTTCTGGCATCCGCCACTTTTTCAGAAAAAAAAGTATTGATATCTATCATTAGATTGTTGTAGTGGTCCAACGATTTCATGGTTTTTGGAGTCCCTTTCATGTGCATCATTATGCAAGGTACTTTTAATTCTCCTATGGTTGGTAACATTTTGTCATCCAGATTGCCAGAAGAAATATCATTAATTAATGCCGCTCCGGCCTCAATACTTAATTTTGCAATTTCACTTCTAAACGTATCTATAGACAATAAAATTTCAGGAAAATTGCCGAGTAGCAGGCGTATTACAGGGAGGATTCTTTTTTTTTCTTCCTCGATAGAAATATGGTCTGCCCCTGGTCTTGAGGAATATGCTCCTATATCTATAAAAGTAGCTCCCTCTTTAAGCATTAGCTCTGTTTTTTTTAAAATTTCATTTTCATTTTTATATTTGCCCCCATCATAAAAAGAATCCGGAGTAACGTTTAAAATGCCCATTACTTTTGGGGTAGACAAATTAATTAAAAAACCTTTACAATTGATAGTCATTATATGTGATGTGTGTTTTTTGAAGCCAAATTTAAGACACAATGATGTGCCATCATTTTTTCTTTTTATGATAATAATAAAGATTTTTAAATCCTTAAGTATAATTAATTTTTGGCTTCCATTTTTTTAATTCCCATATTAAAGCGAAATTTACGCAAAATTCAACAGTTTTATGCAAGATACGTCTACACAATATGATGCGGTAATTACTATATGTCGGGACTTGTTCATTAACAAAATGAAAGATTATGGTAGTGCATGGCGAATATTAAGATTACCATCCTTAACCGATCAGATTTTTATTAAAGCACAACGTATTCGTAGTCTGCAAGAAAATACGATTCGTAAAGTAGATGAAGGTGAGGTTTCAGAATTTATTGGTATTATTAATTATAGTGTCATGGCATTGATACAACTTGAAAAAGGAGTTGCCACACAGCCGGATTTATCTCCAGAAGAAACTACAGGGTTATACAATAAGCACATAGATATAACAAAAACCTTAATGATGAATAAAAATCATGATTATGGAGAAGCTTGGCGAGATATGCGTGTAAGTTCACTTACAGATTTAATTATTCAGAAATTGCTTAGGGTAAAACAAATTGAAGACAATAAAGGAAAGACTTTGGTAAGCGAAGGGATAGATGCAAATTATCAAGATATAATCAATTATGCAGTATTTGCCATGATTCACCTTGGAGAAGCAAATAGATAGAAACATAAAATACTGTTAAACTAAAAGTGACAAGATTTAAACCATGTTATCTTGTGCAAATTACAGTTAAAAATAATTAAGAATAGTAAAGTTGTAGTGCTGGCTGGGATTTTTAATAATAAATTTACCACTTGTACTTACCAAGTAGAAATATAATAATCAAAAACATTAAAATATAACAGATGAAAATATTAGTTACTTTCTGTAGGATATTTGTCGCAGCACTTTTTTTATTTTCAGGATTTATTAAATTAAATGATCCGCTTGGTTTTTCATATAAACTTCAGGAATACTTTGGAGAAGGCGTTCTTAATTTAGAATTTCTTATTCCGTACGCATTGCTTATAGCTGTTTTTTTAGTAATTTTTGAAATCATACTCGGGATTACATTAATACTAGGGTATCTCCCTAAATTTACAGTATGGTCCCTTTTATTAATGATAGTGTTTTTTACCTTTCTAACATTTTATTCTGCTTATTTTAATAAAGTTACAGATTGCGGATGTTTTGGCGATGCTTTGCCATTAACACCATGGGAGTCCTTTACCAAAGATTTGATTTTACTGGTTTTGATTTTGATGTTGTTTTTTGGAAAAAAATACATTACACCCATACAACCTGTTTCAGTACATAAATGGATTGTTTTTGCTTCTTTTACGCTATGTTTAGGTTTTGCATATTATGTTTTAATGCATTTACCTGTATTTGATTTTAGAGCATATAAAGAAGGAACAGATATGTTAAAAGGTATGGAAGTTCCTGAAGGAGCACCAAAAGCAGAGTTTGCTTATCATTGGAAGTTTAATGTTAATGGGGAGGAAAAAATTATAACTACCAGTGGAGATTACCCTAAAGTAGAAGGGGAATTTATAAACGTAGAAACAGAAGAATTGAAAGAAGGATATGAACCTGCTATTCATGATTTTGCAATAGAAAAAAATGGTAAGGATTATACGGTAGAGTTTCTTAAAAAAGAAAAACTCGTAATGGTAATTGCTTATAACTTATCTAAAAGTGAAGGGGAAGGTTTTTCTGCAATTAAAGAAATAACAGATAAGGCAAAATCCCAGGGATATACAGTAATAGGGCTTACGGCTTCCGGGATAAATGATATTTCTCATATAAGAGCTAAGTACGATTTGGATTTTTATTTTTTTGCAACAGACGAAACAGCTTTAAAAACCGTAATACGATCCAATCCAGGGATTGTAAAGTTAAAATACGGGGTTATTCAACAAAAACTACACTGGAATGATGCAGATAAATTATCCCTTTAATATTTAATGAGCAAATGTTAATATAATAGTAATATGAGTAGTTACCTCATTAGTAAAATAGGATATACTTTACTTACTCTGTTGGGGGTGGTTACTGTGATTTTTTTATTGTTTACATTGCTTCCGGGAGATCCTGCCCAAATGATGCTTGGACAAAATGAAACAGAAGAACAATTAAACAATGTGAGAAAGAAATATGGTTTTGATAAACCTGTTTCTTCACAATATTTGTATTATATAAACGACCTTTCTCCAGTTTCATTTCATAGTTTAAAATCCGATGATTTTTCATATTATAACCCTCAAAAATATACAGCAACTCCTTTGTTTACTGTAAACAAGGTTGTAGTAGTACTTAAATTTCCATATTTAAGAGAGTCTTTTCAGAAAAACGGAAAAAAAGTGAGTGAAGTAATAACCGAAACTTTGCCCAATACTGCGATTCTTGCATTTTTTGCAATATGTATCGCTATGGTTTCAGGTATTTTTTTGGGTATCATAAGTGCATTGACAAAAGATCGGTGGCCAGATAAATTAATCCAGTTGTTTAGCATTTTAGGAATGAGTGTACCCTCTTTTTTTAGTGCAATTATTTTTGCCTGGCTATTTGGTTATATATTGCAGGAGTATACTAATTTAAACATGACAGGTAGCTTATATGAAGTTGATGATTTTGGGGAAGGTAAATATATGCAATGGAAAAATCTTATACTTCCTGCCATAGTATTAGGCATACGCCCACTGGCAGTAGTTACCCAATTAATGCGAAATTCACTATTAGAAGTGATGAGCCAGGATTATATTAGGACAGCAAAAGCAAAAGGGCTGTCCCTATTTCAAATTATAAAAAAACATGCGTTAAAAAATTCATTAAACCCCGTGGTTACTGCAATATCAGGATGGTTTGCATCTATGTTGGCAGGTGCCGTATTTGTAGAATATATTTTTGGGTGGAATGGATTGGGAAAAGAGATTGTAAACGCTTTAAATACCTTAGATTTACCAATAATAATGGGTTCTGTATTGGTAATAGCAACCATGTTTATACTAATCAATATATTTGTTGATATAATTTATGGATGGTTGGATCCAAAAATAAGGAACTAAATTATTTTGAATAATGTAACCACACTTTTAACCACATATAAAATTTTGAATTAATGAGAAAAAAAATTGTAGCCGGAAACTGGAAAATGAATAAAAATCTGGCAGAAACCAAAACTTTGCTTTTAGAATTAAAAACCAAGCTTAGCAATGTATCTCAAACAGAAATTATGGTAGCGCCAGCATTTACCAATTTAAGTAATGCCGTAGATATTTTAAAAGATTCGTCTATTACTGTTGCTGCACAAAATATACATCAAGCAGAAAACGGAGCATATACTGGTGAGATATCTGTTGATATGCTTAAGAGCATAGGAGTAGAGACCGTTATTTTAGGGCACAGCGAGCGTAGAGCATATTTTGGAGAGACAGATGAATTGCTGGCAAGTAAAGTAAATACAGCCTTAAAACATGATATGACAATTATTTTTTGTTTTGGAGAAGAATTGGAAGATCGCAAAAACAATAACCATTTTTTGGTGGTAGAAAACCAGTTGAAAAAAGGTGTTTTTCATATAGCAGAAGAGAATTGGAAAAATGTGATTCTTGCTTATGAGCCAGTTTGGGCTATAGGAACAGGCGAAACTGCATCGCCAGAACAAGCTCAGGAAATGCATGCTTTTATTAGAAAAACTATTGTAAACGCTTTTAATGAAAAAGTAGCAGATAAAGTTTCTATTTTATACGGAGGAAGTGTAAAACCCGATAATGCCGAAGAAATTTTTGCAAACCCCGATGTAGATGGAGGATTAATAGGAGGGGCAGCATTAGATGCAGAAAGCTTTGCTGTAATCGCTAATGCAATCTAACAGGAACAATTAGTGAATCAAAAAGCAAGGCACCTTATTATGTTGAGGTGCTTTGTGGTATATAATAGAATAAAAATAGTAGTATGTCAAATACAAAATACATTGGATATTATTTTAAATTTTCACCAATACAACCAGCATCAGAAATACTAATTGCAGAGCTAGGATATATTGGGTTTGAAAGCTTTGTAGAAACCGAAGAAGGGGTAAATGCATATATCCAAAAAGAAGAATGGAATAAAGATATCCTGGAAGAAGTATATGTACTAAGTTCCGGAGAGTTTGATATACAGTATACCATAGAAGAAATAGAGCAAATAAACTGGAATACAGAATGGGAAAAAAACTTTAATCCTATAGTTGTAGATGGTATTTGTAGTGTAAGAGCCCCGTTTCATGAAAAACCAAATACAGAATATGATATTGTTATAGAACCTAAAATGTCGTTTGGAACCGGACATCATGAAACAACACACATGATGATTCAACATCTTTTAAAAGCAGATTTAAACAATAAAACTGTTTTGGATATGGGATGCGGAACAGGTATTTTAGCAATTTTGGCAGAAATGAGAGGCGCAGGACCTACAGATGCAATCGATATTGATAATTGGTGCTACTTAAATACCGTTGAAAATGTAGAACGCAATGATTGTAAAAAAATTACGGCTTTTGAAGGAGACGCATCTCTCTTAAAAGAAAAAAGATATGATGTAATTATAGCAAACATTAATCGCAACATATTGCTTAATGATATCCAAACCTATGTACAATCTTTAAATAATAAAGGAACTTTGTTTGTAAGTGGGTTTTATAAGGAAGATCTGGATATGATAACAAAAGAATGCAAAAAAAATGGTTTAAAAATTATTGAGCATATTAGTAGAAATAATTGGGTAGCAGCATCTTATACTTTATAATTATATGTTAAATAGTTTGTATAATCCTCTAAGTTATTATATTTGTAATAAAATAATTACTCCTCATGAATACTCAGGAAAAAGTTTTAGAAGAAGTTCTTGAAAAACCTGTAGAGCAATGTAATAATGAGATCGTTTTGTATAATGATGATGTAAATACGTTTGATCACGTTATAGAAACGTTGATTCATTCTTGCGATCATACAGCATTACAAGCAGAGCAATGTGCTATGTTGGTGCATTATAAAGGAAAATGTACAGTAAAAACAGGTGTTTATGAAGAACTGGTGCCAAGATGTTCTAAGTTACTAGAAGCTGGTCTTAGTGCAGAGATCGTATAATATTAATCTTCTGCCAAAGGTTTTTAATTCCTCGGGGCTTGTTGTATTGCTTCGAAAACAAAATATATTTTCAAAAACACACCTCATTAGATTAGTTTGCTTTTGAGGTATTGGTTTTTGTTTTAAATAAAAAAACGATAGCCCTTTTTGATGGCTTTTTTATTGAATTGACCCCCTGTAAAATATAATAGTAGATATTTATAATAAAATATACCTTGTTTAAGGATAGTTGTTAAATATTCAAATAACAGAAAAAACAATCCTAAACTTTATGATTTGTAAGAAAAACCTTCCTTTTTTTTGTTTGTAGAACCCTACTTTATTTTATACGATATTCTTTTTCACCCTTTTATTTATATACTTTTTTATATAAATAAAGCTAATCAGTTGTGTATTTGATCGGTTTTTCGGGCACTAAAAAATATATTTTTTTTAGTATTTTTATTAGATAAATCCTATGGTTTATCCGTATTTACAAAGGATTGTGTAAAAAATTGGCACAATATTTAAAAAAAATATCATATCTTCAACTCGAAAAATTAAAAAAGTTCAAAGATTTTTAAATTTATTAGTAAATGAAACACAGGTCTTTAACACTATCTGTGTTTTGGTTTAGTAACTACACAAACTCAACTTATTAAAATGAAAAAAATCAAATTTTTAGCACTTTGTGTTATAACAGCAGGATTTGTAATATCTTGCCAAAAACAAGAAGTTTTTAAGGAAGCTCCACAAGAAGTAGCGGTAACTCCAACAAAAGATCAACTTATAAAGTTAAACAATCTTGGAGTAAATACCAGTGATGTAAAAATAGATAAGGTAACCTTTCCTGACGGGACCTCAGATAATTTCTTAATTTCAGGAGATATTGCAATTCCAGTTTCTGGTCTAGAAAAATTTAGTGATTTAGAAGATGTAGCAAATGGTAATAAGCAATACAGAACAAATAACCTTGTATCTAGTGGTAATAGAAATATTAGTGTTATAGGATATACAGGTTCTGGTTATGCATTAACAAGTAAAATGCGTACAGCTTTACAGTGGGCTGTTAATAACTATAATGAATTAAATTCATCATTGAATTTTACCCTTAGTTTTTCAGCTAGTACAAATGCAGATATGGTAGTTTATAACAATGGAGACTCTGGTGGTGGTGGATCTGCAGGTTTTCCTAGTGGAGGAAAAGCTTACAAATGGATCCAGATTAACCAAGGTACAGATGCTTATAATACTAATGTGATTGAGCATGTTATGACTCATGAAATAGGACACTGTATTGGATTCCGTCATCAAGATTGGAAATCACGCCAGAGTTGTGGTCAAAATTCTAATGAAGGTACTGCAGGAGTAGGAGCTGTACTAATTCCAGGAACACCATCTTCTGATAGAGCAGACTCTATAATGCTTGCTTGCTTTGGTTCAGGAGAGGATGGAGAATTTACCAGTACCGATAGAACAGCTATTAATACTTTGTATTAATAATTAATTTTTTAAAATATAAGCTTTGAACTTTTTGTTAAAGCCATCCTGCTAAACTAGGGATGGCTTTTTTAGTTGTAATTATTTAACAAAAAGAATTTCCTTTTCTTCTATAGCCTTTTCATAATTAGCTTTAACCACAGAAATACTATTAAAGAATTTGTGATCGTTTTCTCTTTTTAAAGTAATTTCTCTACTTCCATTTGCGTTTTTAGTTACTTTGGTAACTACTACTTTGGTTCCTGATAGGTTTTTGTAATTAGGAATCCCTCCTTTTTTAATAATAAAATTTTCTTTAGGAAAATAGATATGTATAAAACCATCCATTACTGGTTATCCAATAAATAATACCATTTTAACTTTGAAATAGTGCGTATAGAAATTGAATTTATTTTTT
>NZ_CDSBKO010000037.1:0-58873 GCF_977115655.1 Aquimarina sp. | reverse complement strand
TTAAAATTCTCAATCCAACCATATCTATTCAATAAATCCTCATCATCTATTAATGTTTTCCATTGAATATTCGGTTGTATGTTATATGTTAATTCATCAATTTTCTTTATTTCAATGACTTCAATTTCAACACAAGCACTAGTTTCATTTAATCCAATGAGTTTGATTATATGACACTTGCAAAATCTAATATCTTTTATATCTTTTTCGTTTTCTATTCCGTTAAGACTAGAATTTGGATTCATATATACTGCCCAAAATGGGGCATTAGTTTTAATTGTTAGCGGAGGATGAAGATTAATGATATACTTTTTGTTAATTTTAGGAGTAGGAATTAGAAGATGAAAATTTTCATCAGGTGAATTCCAGTCAATTTCAATTGCATTAAATTCAGAATTAGAGTATTCGTACTTGTGCGAATTATTGCATAAATTACATTTTAAATATATTTCTGTTTCTGTATTCATGTTTTAATATTTCTTGAAAAGCATATCTATATTTTACACTCCTTTACAAAACTAGATAATTTCCATCCTTTTCAAAGTTTTTCTGTTGTACCATAACTAGGGTTATATCCATATCTACACGAAGAGCTTTGTTTTTTTTAAATATTTAGTTTACAATGATTTAATCTATAAATTACGGTTTTAAAGTAAAAGTTTTGTTGGAACAATTCCTATTAAATTAGGAAATATTCCAAATAAAGAAATTAATTTTGTACTAGAGTTGGTCAGGTTTTAGGTTTAATAATAAAATAGTCAGTGATGAAGAACAGGAATTATGAATATGATGTAGCGCTTTCTTTTGCAGGAGAGAACAGAGCGTATGTAGAAGAAGTAGCAAATAGTTTAAAAACAAGAGGCATTAAAGTGTTTTATGATCTATTTGAAGAAACAAATTTATGGGGAAAGAATTTGTATGAATATTTGTCAGAAATTTATCAAAACAGAGCCAGATATACAGTCCTTTTTATTTCGGGATTTTATAACCAGAAGTTATGGACAAATCATGAGCGGGCTTCTATGCAGGCAAGAGCTTTTCAAGAAAGCAGAGAATACATATTGCCTGCCAGATTTGATGATACAGAGCTCCCGGGAGTGCTTAAAACAATAGGGTATATTAATCTTAAAGACAGAACACCAGACGAATTTGCGAGTTTGATAGAAAAAAAACTTAAAAAAGATGCTACCTTTTTAGAAACAAAATTGACAACACTTTCTACTTTGATCAATCCAAAACCTTTTCTTTTTACCGTTAAAGTGGTAAATGAACAGGATGAAGCAATAAAAAATGCCAAAATTGTACTGGTAGCAAACAATGCAACATATCTGGAAGGATTTTCGGATGAAAAGGGGCTGTCGCACTTTATAATTCGAACACGTAAATTATATACCATACTTATTGCACACCCCGAGAACCCGGGAGTGCTGTTTGAAAATGTAAACCCAAAAGAAGATATAAAAGTAACTATAGAAAAAGATACAGGTTCTGGTTCTGTTATCTTAAATAAATCGGGAGAAATACCAGGGATTTCAGGAAGAATAAAACCAATTTTAAAAAGTAATAATGCCATAGCATTATATGCAGATAATATTGCTATCGAAGGAGGAGAATACCAACCGTATGACTTTGAGTTAAATAAATCTATAAGTATAGAAGATAATGAAGGAAATATTTTACATTTAACCTTTCGATTTTTTAAAGGAAGGATCGCTTTAATAGATTATTATAAAAACAAATCCTCTTAGATTATGAAAAGAACGCTCGTTTTTTTAAGCTTTATTTTGTTCTTAGCGTGTAAAGAACAACCCAAAGAAACTATAGAAACCCCTGTAACAGAATCTCCCAAAGAAGAAGTGCAAAGTCCAAAGGATAATTTTGGAATAGTAATTCATGGTGGGGCAGGTACTATTTTAAAAGAAAATATGACCGCAGAAAAAGAGGCAGAATATAACGCCAAACTCGAAGAAGCAATTAGAGTTGGACATACCATTCTTAAAAATGGAGGAACTAGTCTCGAAGCTGTAGAAAAAACAATAAATGTGTTAGAAAACTCTCCTTTGTTTAATGCTGGCAAAGGAGCTGTCTTTACAAGTGAAGGTACAAATGAGTTAGATGCCTCAATTATGGATGGGAGTACTTTAAATGCAGGAGCAGTTGCTGGAGTAAAAACAGTTAAAAATCCAATTAATTTGGCAAGAGAAATAATGTTAAATTCTCCTCACGTATTATTATCGGGTAGTGGAGCAGAGCTATTTGCAAAAGAAAGAGGTTTGGAGATAGTAGATCCTTCTTATTTCTATACCGAAGATCGGATGAAAGCATTAGAAAAGGTAAAAGAAAAAATAAAAAATCAGGAAGCGAACAAGACAACTGCTTTTTATGATCCTTTTATCAAAGATTCAAAATTTGGAACCGTAGGTTGTGCAGCATTGGATAAAAATGGAAATTTAGCTGCAGGAACTTCTACAGGAGGGATGACCAACAAAAAATGGAATCGTATAGGAGATTCTCCGATTATTGGCGCAGGAACCTATGCAAATAATGCAACCTGTGCTGTATCCAGTACCGGTTGGGGAGAATATTTTATAAGAGCAATGGTAGCTCATGATATTTCGGCTTTGATGGAGTATAAAGGTCTTTCTTTAAAAGAAGCAGCCGAAGAGGTAATCCAAAAAAAACTTACCAATCTTGGAGGCACCGGCGGGATAGTAGCAATCGATAATAAAGGTAATGTAACTATGGAGTTCAATACCGCAGGTATGTATCGAGCGACCATGAATGCTAAAGGAGAACTTACTGTAGGTATTTATAAAGAATAATAAATCTTTGTGCCTTGAGATTTTACTAAAGGCACAAGGGTTTTCCCTGCTTATTCCAGTTCCCTCATTTAGATGTTGATTATTGATTAGTTATCTGGAAAAAAAATATTTCCAGTAGGTATTCCTTGTGAGATATTCTCTGGTTATTGATTTTTTATCTACGTTATACAGTATTCGATTCTTTTTATTATACACTTTAAAGGTGGTAATGCTTTTTTGTTATTATTAATACTAAGTAAAGTTGTAAGAAATAAAATTTCTTTAACAGGAATTTATACTTATTTGTAGCTATAATCTATGTAATTTTGTTATATATAAAAAAACAGCTAATAAATTGTATGGATAAAAAAATACTATTTAAAGTATCGGAAAGTTTCTGAAATATCTCTTCATAATTTATAGTATTGTCCTTGGGGAAGGTCATATTATAATTAGTGGTTTACAGGGGGTGGTGGGACTCAAAAATATCTTACTTTTATAATAGCAACTAAAAACCAATCTTTATGCGATTATCACAAATTCTGTACCTGCTGTTTTTTGTAACAGTTGTATTTTCTTGTAACAAAAAAGACGCCCAATCTATAGCCGATGCCAATGCCTCAGAATTAACAAAATATCAGGAGTATATATCCGATGTTTCTTCAGGAGTGATTTCGGTTACCGATAATGTATACGTAGTATTACAAACTCCGATAGAAGGATGGAATGATAATCAAGAACTATCCAAAGATATACTTAGCGTATCTCCCAAAGTAAAAGGTAAAGTAATAGCAGTAAATAACCGTACGATCTCTTTTCAGCCAGAAGAAGGGTTTGAAGAGGATACAGCATATATTTTTACATTAGATTTAGAAAGCCTGGTTAAAGATCTTAAAGAAGATGTAGATGAAGAGTTTGTTTTTGTGGTAAAAACATTAAAACAACAATTTTCGGTACTTACCGATAATTTACAATCCTATAGTAAAGACTGGCAATATATAGACGGTACATTAACCTCTAGCGATCAAATGCAGTTGGATACAGCAAAACAATTAATTACCGCTACCCAGAATGGGAAAAAAATAGCAGTAAAGTTTGGAGAATCCTTAGATAATAGCCGTCAGTTTAGTTATAGAATAGATAGTATTCAACGATTTGAAGACGATTCTGAAATACAAATTACATGGTCAGGAAAATCTGTTGGAATCGATACCGAAGGGTCTTCTGTATTATCCATACCAGGTAAAAATAATTTTTCTATAATTAGTGTTTCTGTTGCAAATGCAGACCAACAATATGTGGAAATTAATTTTTCAGATCCACTTAAAAAAAATCAAAACTTTAATGGATTGGTTACTATCTCTGGAGAATCCAATTTAAAATATACCGTAAACGGAAATGTATTAAAAGTATATCCCAAACAAGAATTAAAAGGGACTCTCGACGTAACCGTTTTTGAAGGAATACAAAGTACAGATAGTTATAAGCTTAAGAATACATATACAGAAAACATATCTTTTCAGCAACCTAATCCTGAAATTCGATTGTTGCAAAGCGGAGTGATTTTACCTACTTCAGACAACTTAAAATTTAATTTTGAAGCAATTAATCTTCGTGCAGTAGAAGTACAGATAGTAAAAGTATTCAAAAACAACGTTCTTCAATTTCTACAAAACAATAACCTCGATGGTTCTGGCGATTTAAGAAGTGTAGCAAGACCGATAGCAAAAAAACTAATCAATCTTCAGGAAAACCCATCTATAAACCTTAGTAAGTGGAACGCTTTTGCAATAGATCTAAAAGAACTTATAAATCCAGATCCGGGAGCAATATACAGAGTAGAACTTAATTACCGCAAAGCATATTCCTTATATAAATGCGACGGGCAATTAGCAGAAAATGCGCCAATAAACGAACTTACTGAGAACTATGATGAAGAAGAAGAATCTAGTTTTTGGGACAGTTCCCAATATTATTATGATGACTACTATGATTATGATTGGCAAGAAAGAGAAAACCCATGTAGTACTTCTTACTATAGAGATAAAAAAATAAGTGCAAACATATTAGCATCTAATCTGGGGGTAACCGTTAAAAAAGGATTAAACAATGCCTATATGATTGCCGTTAACGATATTGTAACCACCAACCCGGTATCTGGTGCAAAAATAACCTTCTATAACTACCAACAACAAGAGGTAGGAGTGGCTACTACAGATGCAGAAGGGATTACAGGGTTTGATGCGGATCGCCCGGCATACTTTGCAATTGCAGAATCAGGGAAACAACAAACCTATGTAAAGTTAAGCGATGGTAATGCATTGTCGGTTAGTAAATTTGATGTCTCGGGCGTACAATTGCAAAAAGGGATTAAAGGATTTATATATGGAGAAAGAGGAGTTTGGAGACCAGGAGACACCTTATTTTTGTCTTTTATGCTAAATGATAATGCCAATAAATTACCACAAGGACACCCCATAAAATTTGAATTAAGAGATCCTTACGGAAAAGTGACCTATCAAGAAACCAGTACCAGTGGTACAAACAACTTTTATAAGTTTGTTGTAAACACTGCTGAAGAAGCCCCTACCGGTAACTGGCAAGCCAAAGTAAATGTTGGAGGCGCTAGCTTTAGCAAAACACTTAAGATAGAAACGATAAAACCAAATCGTCTCAAAATCAAAACTACTTTTGAGGATGAGGTGTTAAGTAGCAATAAAAACATACAAGGAAATTTAGAGGCTTTATGGTTACACGGTGCCATAGCAAAAAACTTAAAGGCAGATATTAATGTTCGATTTAATGCAGGGCAAACCAGTTTCAAAACTTTTTCAGGATATATTTTTGATGATCCAACCCGTAAATTTGGCACAGAAGAGCAAGAAGTATTTCAAGGACAATTATCGGGAGAAGGAAAGGCTAACTTTACCTTAAAACCACAATTAGCAAATAAAGCTGCAGGGATGTTAAAAGCATCTTTTATAACCAAAGTATACGAAAACGGAGGAGATTTTAGTACCGATGTAGTTAGTAAAGAATACTCACCTTATGACACTTATGTAGGTATAAACGTGCCAAAAGGAGATAAAGCCCGTGGAATGTTACTTACCGATACACAACATAACTTTGAAGTAGCATCTGTAGATGAAAAAGGAAATCCTAAAGCAGTTAAAAACCTCGAAGTATATATCTATAAAGTAGACTGGAGATGGTGGTGGGATAGTACAGAGGATAATTTGTCTTCATACAATAGAGGATCCTATCATAATGAAGTTTTTAAAACCAATGTTACTACAGATAATAGTGGTAAAGCAAGTTTTAAATTTGAATTAAAATATCCGGAGTGGGGTAGGTATTTAGTTAGAGTAGTAGATCCAAATGGAGGTCATGCTACTGGAAAAATATTATATATAGATTGGCCGGGATGGGCAGGTAAATCTCGTAAAAATGACCCTTCTGCAGCAACCATGTTATTGTTTTCTACAGATAAAAACACCTATAATGTAGGAGAAAAAGCTACAGTAACATTTCCTTCTAGCGAAGGTGGAAGAGCCTTAGTAACCGTAGAAAATGGAACCGAAGTATTGTACTCGCAGTGGGTAATCCCTCAAAAAGGAGAGACCAAATTCGAATTGCCAATCGATAATCTATATACACCTAACGTGTATATTCATATTACATTATTACAACCACATTCTACAACATTAAATGATTTACCAATACGATTATATGGCGTAGTTCCTGTTTCTGTAGAAGATCCAACCACCAAAGTACAACCAAAGCTAACGATGCCGGATGTTTTACAACCAGAAGAAACAATTACCCTTAAGGTTGGAGAAAACAATGGCAAACCAATGACCTATTCTATAGCAATCGTAGACGAAGGATTATTAGATCTTACCCGGTTTAAAACCCCAAATCCATGGAGCAGTTTTTATGCTCGTGAGGCATTAGGAGTAAAAACATGGGATGTTTATGACGATGTAATAGGAGCTTATGGAGGAAGTATTAATCAGGTATTTAGTATTGGAGGAGATGCAGAAGCTGGTGGCAGTAAATCTAAAAAAGCAAACCGGTTTAAACCAATGGTAATTTATGAAGGACCTTTTGCCCTTAAAAAAGGAGAAACCCGTGCCCATACCATTAAAATCCCAAAATATGTAGGATCTGTACGTACGATGATTGTAGCATCAGATGCAGAATTGGGAGCGTATGGTAGTGCCGAAAAAACGACCCCTGTTCGTAAACCATTAATGGTGTTAACTTCTATTCCGCGTAAAATTACTCCAGGAGAAAAGGTAACCATTCCGGTAACAGTATTTGCGATGGAAAATAAAGTTAAAAACGTAAAAGTTACTTTAAAACCAAACAAAGGATTTGTGGTAGTAGGGGAAACAGAAAAAAATCTTTCTTTTTCGCAACCAGATGAAAAGATGGTGTATTTTGATATCGAGGTATTAGAAGGAGCCTCTGTTACAGACATAGAAGTAGTAGCAAGTGGTGGTGGCGAAAAAGCATCGTATAAAGTGCCAATTAATATTGTAAACCCAAACCCGATGACTACCGAGATAACCTCGGTTGTTCTGGAGCCAAATAGCACACAAGAGATTAATTTTAAAGCTTTTGGTATAGAGGGTAGTAATAGTGCAACGATAGAAATGTCGTCTTTACCACCTATGAATTTTGAAAGCAGACTAAGCTATTTGATTCAGTACCCGCATGGGTGTGTAGAGCAAACAACATCGGCGGCGTTTCCGCAACTATATCTGGGAGAAGTTTTTAATTTGCCTTCAGAAAAGAAACAAAAAATACAAAAAAACATAGAAGCAGCAATCTATAGGTTAAAACGTTTTATGCAACCTACAGGAGGGATGTCGTATTGGCCGGGATATAGTAATCCGGACGATTGGGGAACTACCTATGCAGGTCATTTTTTGATAGAAGCAAACAAAAAAGGGTATGTTTTGCCAATAGGATTTAAGAGCAGTTGGATTAATTATCAGCAGCAACAAGCTAAACGATGGAGAAGTGGTAATAGCGATCTGGCACAGGCATATCGATTATATACACTGGCCTTGGCAGGTAGTCCCGATCTGTCCTCTATGAACCGTTTGCGAGAAACATCCAACCTTTCTAACGATGCTAAATTAAGATTAGCAGCAGGATATGGGTTGATTGGACAAGCAAATGCAGCTACACAATTATTAAACTCGGCAAATATAGATTTTCAAACTAGTAGAGATAGATCGTACACATACGGTTCTGTAAACCGTAACCGGGCAATGGCTTTAGAAACTTTAGTGTCCTTAGATCAAAAAGCAAAAGCTCAAAAAGTAGCGGTAGAGCTGGCAAAAGAATTATCTTCAAAAAACTGGATGAGTACGCAAACCACATCGTACGCATTATTAGCGATGGCAAAATATGCAGTATATGTAGGAGGTAAAGGAGTGCAAGTAAGCTATACTTTAAACGGAAAATCCAATAATGCGAATACAGATAAAACATTAGTAACCTCTGGAGAATTATCTATCCAAAAAGATAATAAACTGGTACTTAAAAATAGTAAAGACAATACCATTTTTGTGCAAATTGCTACTAGCGGAATATTACCAGTTGGAGAAGAAAAAGTGATACAAAGTAACTTTAAGGCAATCGTAGATTATAAAACCAAAGATGGGACTATAATCAACCCGATATTGCTAACACAGGGTACAGATTTTGTGGCACAAGTAACCATAACCAATACCACAGGATCTAAAGTAAAAGATATTGCTTTAACAGAGATTTTTTCATCAGGGTGGGAGATTGTAAATACTCGTTTTACAGACTTTGGAGCTTTTAGAGCTAATACTGTAACGCATACCGATATAAGAGACGATCGTGTAAACTTCTACTTTGATTTACAACCAAACGAGAGTAAAACCATGACTATTTTATTAAATGCATCTTATTTAGGAAAATATTATCTGCCAGGCATACAATGCGAAGCCATGTATGATAACGATTATATAGTAAGAAGCCAAGGTAAATGGGTAGAAGTAGTGAAGTAGTTTTAGCTGGTTAGTATGCGATTGTAAATACACATTTGCCAAATGTAGATGTGTGTTTTCTTACTGTAAATGAGTATTTGTGTACTGTACGTGTTCATTTGTTTGATGTAAGTGTTTATTTGCTTACTGTACATGTTTATTTGTTTAGTGTAAATGGGCATTTGTGTACTGTACATGCTTATATTTTTAACTTGTAGATGAGGTAAGTCTAAGGGTATTTATATTTGATTCCATAAAAATCAGAATCGTATCCAAAATGGAAAGAATTATCACATGATTTTTATGATCCTTTCCCTATAGTACAGTAGTATAAATCGGTATTAGTAGGGTAGGCAAGTAATTTAACCTAACCATAAAACTAACCTATTGATTTTTTTAGTACCATTGTCAAAATAGTAAAAACATAATGCATTTTAAATTTTATAAACCGCTACTTAGTATTTTGTTGTTTACAAGCATATATGCCTGTAAACAACAACCTGTTTCTATAAGTAAGGTTATCGCAAAGCAACAAAAAATAGATTCTACAGCAATTACCAATACGGCTATAGATTCGTTTATAGCACCGTTTCGAGATCATTTAAACAAAACATTAGACGCGACCCTTTGTATTGCTACAGATAATTTTACTAAAAACGATGCAGAGTTAGAAAGTACGTTGGGCAATCTTATGGCAGATATCTCGTTGCAACAAGTACAACCAGTGTTTCAAAAAAGATATAATAAAAAAATTGATTTTGTGCTCTTAAATCATGGTGGTATGCGGGCACCGATCCTTAAAGGAGCAGTAACAGCGAGAACTGCTTTTGAGGTAATGCCTTTTGAAAATGAACTGGTAGTAGCCGAGTTATCCTATCAAAAAATCATGGAATTAGTATCCTATTTGGCAAAAAAACAACAAGCACACCCTGTTTCGAACATACAATTAAGTATGGTAAAAAATACCAATAAAGTAAAAGAGGTAACTATTAATGGTCATTCTATAAAAGAAGGAAAAAGTTATTTAGTGCTTACGACAGATTATTTGCAAGAGGGAGGAGATAGTATGAATTTCTTTGAAAACCCCATCCAATTATATAAAACAGATTACAAGCTTAGAAATGCTTTGATTGATTATTTTAAATCTGTGGATACCTTAAAAGTACAACTGGATAAAAGAATGTCCTATGCAAAATAGAAGAAAGTTTATACAACAAGTAGCTTCGGCAACTGCTTTTGCCAGTCTGGGAGGATTAAGTTTAGCATCTTGTAGTAAACCTATATCCAAAAAAATAACAGTATTACATACCAATGATGTACACAGCCAGATAGATCCATTGCCAAATAATCATTATAAATACCCGGGTCTGGGAGGATTTGCCAGAAGAGCATCTGTCATAGAACAGATTCGAACACAAAACCCAAATACTATTTTGTTGGATGCAGGAGATATATTTCAAGGCACCCCTTACTTTAATTATTATGGAGGAGAAATCGAGTTTAAACTCATGTCAAAACTTAAGTATGATTTAGCAACTATAGGCAATCATGATTTTGATAATGGTATAGATGGATTATTAAGCCAATTACCAAATGCAACCTTTAATTTTGTATCTGCTAATTACGATTTCACAAATACGGTTCTTAACGATTTTGTAAAACCTTATAAAGTATTGGTTAAGGATGAAATTCGTATTGGAGTTTTTGGGTTAGGAGTAGAGCTGGGAGGTTTGGTAAACAAAAACTTATATAAAGAAACATTATATCTGGACCCTATAGAAATAGCACAGGATATGTCAAGGGTTTTAAAAGAAGAAGAACACTGTGACATTGTTATCTGTCTTTCTCATATAGGATATGATTATAAAACCAATCCGGATAAAGTTTCAGATTTACATTTAGCCAAAAAAACAAAAGATATAGATCTTATTATAGGCGGTCATACCCATACGTTATTGCCAAAGCCTGCAGTCGTAGATAACTCTGTCGGACAAAAAGTACTAATTAATCAATGTGGTAAAAGTGGAATCTATATGGGGCAAATTGATTTTTATTTGGATAGTACAGGAAATAAAACTGCAGAAGGAAGATCTATAGAAGTATAATCTCTTATCACTAAATGCTAAAAAACTATATACGAAAACATCCTAAACGTTTTATCCTTTTTGGACTAGTATCTATATGGTATTACTTTTTATTACCAAGTCCTTTGTTTAAAGATCCTACTGCCACTGTAATAGAAACCAGAGCAGGAGAATTACTAGGAGCTAAAATAGCAAAAGACGGGCAATGGCGTTTTCCTGAAACCGATAGTGTTCCCAAAAAATTTAAACAATGTATTATTGCTTTTGAAGATCAGCAATTTTACCGCCATTTTGGATTTAACCCTGTTGCGATGGGAGAAGCAATCCTGCAAAACATAAAGGCTGGTAAAGTCGTTCGGGGCGGAAGCACCATCACACAACAAGTTATTCGATTAGCCCGAAAAGGAGAAAAGAGAACCTATTTTGAAAAATTTAAAGAATTAATTCTGGCTACTCGTTTAGAGCTAGGAACCTCTAAAGAAAATATATTAAAATTATATGCCTCTCATGCTCCCTTTGGAGGAAACGTGGTAGGTATTGATATGGCTTCGTGGCGATATTTTGGAGTGCCGGCATACCAATTATCCTGGGCAGAAAACGCAACATTGGCAGTATTGCCAAATGCACCGGCATTAATATACCCTGGCAAAAATCAAGACCAGTTACTGCAAAAAAGAAATCGTTTGTTGCAAACCCTTTTGCAAGAACACACTATTGACTCTCTTACCTATGAACTGTCTGTAGAAGAAACACTACCTCAAAAACCATATTTTTTACCACAAACAGCACCACATTTGTTAGAAAAAATAACAAAAGAAAAAGATGGGCAGCGAGTGCAAACAACAATAGATATAACATTACAAAAACAAGTCAATAAAGTAGTACGCAATCATTATGAAATTTTAAAACAAAATGAAGTGCATAATATGGCAGTTCTTGTGTTGGATGTTAATACCAGGAAAGTCTTAAGCTATGTAGGGAATACCCCAACAGATAAAGCCCACCAAAAAGATGTAGATATTATTCAGGCAGCCCGTAGTACAGGAAGTATATTAAAACCCTTATTATATGCTGCGATGATGGATAAGGGAGAGTTGCTGCCAGAACAATTGGTCGCAGATATTCCAACAGTAATTTCGGGATATAGTCCCAAGAATTATGATGAGGGATACAGTGGTACTGCTCCTGCCAATAGAGCATTGGCAAGATCTTTAAATATCCCTGCAGTTCGTTTATTGCAACAATATGGATTACAAAGATTTAGAGATGAAATTAGTTCTTTTAAAATAAGAGATTTAAAATACAGTGCAGATCATTATGGGTTATCTTTAATTGTTGGTGGGGCAGAAGGGAACCTTTGGGATTTATGCAAAACCTATGCAGGTTTTGCAGGTACTTTAAATCATTATCAAGATACGTCTAGTGAGTATTTCACTCAGGAGTTTACAGATCCGGTTGTTTTAGCAAATCAAAAAGTTTCTTTTGGCGAAAAAACAGAACAAAAACCAATATATGGAGCAGGAAGCATTTGGCTGGCTTTTGATGCTATGAAAAAAGTTAACCGACCAGAAGGAGACGAAGCATGGCAGTTTTATGACTCTTCTAAAGAAATTGCATGGAAAACAGGGACAAGTTTTGGTAACAGAGATGCCTGGGCTATAGGAGCCAGTCAAAAATATGTAGTCGGTGTATGGATTGGTAATGCAGATGGAGAAGGACGTCCGGAACTTACAGGGTTAAACTCTGCGGCTCCTGTATTATTTGATGTCTTTAATTTAGTTCCCAATTCTAAATGGTTTCCTATGCCTTATGATGATCTGGTACAAGCAAATGTATGTGCAAAAAGTGGTTATATTGCAAGTGCCAACTGCCCTGTCAAACAATCCTATATTCCTATTGCAGGAAACCGCACCCAACCATGTTCGCTCCATCAATTAATACATCTGGACTCTACAAGGCAATACCGGATAAATTCTTCTTGCGAGGATGTGGCAGATATTGTTCACGAATCATGGTTTGTACTACCCCCATTACAAGAGTACTTTTTTAAAACAAATAATGCCGATTATCAAACTTTACCAGCCTACAGGTCAGATTGTATAAAAGAATCTCAACAAAGCATGGATTTTATATTTCCAAAAGAAAACAGTAGTGTATATCTCCCTAAAGGATTTGATGGTAAAACAAATGAGGTGATTCTTAAAATTGCGCATACCGATCCCGAGACAAGGGTGTTTTGGTATATAGATAACCAATTTATAGGTACTACCAAACAATTTCATGAAATGCCGGTTTCTCCAAAAACAGGAATACACAATATCACCGTTCTGGATGAAAAAGGAAACGAACTAAAAAGAAAGATAGAAGTTAAAGAATGATTTCTTTTTTAAAACATAACCAAAATCCGTCAAATTAAGTGATTTTTCGCAATAAAATGGAGAAAAATTGTGTCGAAATTAGGCTTTTGAGTGAAAATCCTCAGTTTTCGATACATTTTTGCTAACACAGAAACATTCAGACAGGTGTGATTTTCTTATCCCGAGTTCACGTTACATAATAATACTCTAAGGTTAATAAAAGTTTAAAATACTGCAAATTTATGTTAAAAACAGATTGTTGTTAAATATTGAACAATAATCTTATTATTTTTAAAATCAGTATTTTATAAACTAACTCAACACTAATTAACGTAGTACACAAAATTAAATCTTAAAACCAATGAAAAATCAAATTTTATTGCTTGTCATAGCGATATGCTCAAGCATTGGGGCCTTTTCTCAAATAGGCCAAGGAGGAGAACCCTCATTCTCTAATGAAAATGTTTCAAAATCTAGTCCAACTCCATTAGTAAAATTACCAAAATTAGACATAGCAAAACTACTTAAAGAGGATGAACTAGAATCCAGTAAAGATGTACCAATGCGTTTTGCATACCCCCATCACACAAATATAAATCCTGGTAATTCAGGTAAATGGTATACCAATGCACAAGGAGACCGGTATTGGTTGATAGAAATAGAATCAAAAGGAGCGTTATCGCTTAACCTTACTTTTTCGAGATTTGAAATGCCTGAAGGCAGTAAACTATTCGTTTATAACAAAGACAAATCAGATGTAAGAGGAGCATTTACCTCTGCAAACAATAAAAGTTCAAAGAGTTTAGGTTTGGCTCCTGTAAAAGGGGATAGAATAATTGTAGAATATTTTCAACCTGCACAAGTAAAACAATCACCGGATTTACATATTTCTACGGTTGCTCATGACTACAGGGGTATAATGACCATGGCAAAAGCTTTTGGAGATTCTGGATCTTGTAATAATAATGTGGTTTGTGCAGAAGGTGATCCATGGAGAGACCAAATTAGATCTGTGGCATTAGTAATTTTAGGAAACGGATCCAGATGGTGTTCTGGATCTTTGATTAATAATACAGCAAATAACGGGACTCCATACTTTTTAACTGCAAATCACTGTACTGAAAACAGAAATGTAACCAATTGGGTATTTGTATTTAACTACGAATCCCCAGGGTGTACCAATAACTCAGATGGATCTACAAGTCAGTCTGTTTCTGGTTCTCAAATGATGGATAGTGGTGCAAATTCAGATTATGCATTGTTAAAGCTTTCATCTACACCACCTTCTTCATATAATGTGTATTATAACGGATGGGATGCGACAGGAACTATCCCTACTAAAACCACAGGGATTCACCACCCTGCCGGGGACGTTAAAAAAATATCATTTGATAATGATGCCCCTACGATTTCTAAATATGACGGAGCACCAGGATCAGGAACTACCCACTGGAGAATTCAGGATTGGGATGATGGTACTACTGAAGGAGGTTCTTCTGGTTCTGCTCTTTTTGATCAAAATAAAAGAATAGTGGGGCAACTACACGGAGGATACGCTGCTTGTGGTAATGATAGAGAAGATTGGTACGGTCGTTTATCAATAACCTACCCAAATATTTGCCAATGGCTGGCACCAGGATGTACTACTAAAATAGTAGATGGGTATAACCCTGGTAATGGTGGTGGAGATACACAAGCTCCTTCTGCTCCATCTGGATTAGCAGCATCTAATGTAGCAGCTACCTCTGTATCCTTATCGTGGACGGCCTCTACCGATAATGTAGCAGTTACAGGATATGATGTATATCAAGGTAATGCCGTTGCTACTTCTGTAACAGGAACTTCTGCTACTATTACCGGATTAACTGCTAATACCACATATCAATTTAAAGTAAAAGCCAAAGACGCTGCAGGCAATACTTCAGGATTTAGTAATACAGTTAATGTAACTACTACTACAGGAGGGGTTACCTATTGTGCAGCTAATGGAAATGACACCTCAGATGAATATATTAGCAGAGTTCAGTTAGGTTCTATAGATAAAACTTCTACTGCAGGGAGCGGAGGATATAGCGATTTTACAGCAGTAACAACAAACCTTGCCAAAGGATCCTCGAATACAATTACAGTTACACCAACTTGGACTGGCACAAAATATAGAGAAGCGTATGCAGTATGGATAGATTATAATCAAGATGGGGATTTTACAGATGCCGGAGAGCAGGTTTGGTCGCAATCAGCAACTCAAAATGCCACAGTAAGTGGTAGTTTTACAGTACCATCCTCTGCCACTAATGGAAGCACCAGAATGCGGGTTATTATGCGATACAATACAGCTCCTTCTGCTTGCGGATCGTTTAATTATGGAGAAGTAGAAGATTATACTGTGGTTATAGGAGAGTCTGCTCGTTTTGAAGAAAAAAATCCGTTCTCTTCAAACAACAAAACAACGGTTACTATATATCCTAACCCTGTTAATGATGTGCTGAATATATCCTTCCAAACAAAGTCGGATAAAATAACCTATTCGATAGTAGATTTACTAGGAAAAACAATACTAACTAATACTGGTAAAATGAAATCTACAGTAAATGTAGGAAGTCTAAAACAAGGAATTTATTTTCTGAAGTTTACAGATGGAACAAATCAATACACAAAACGTTTTGTAAAACGTTAAAAACAATTCATCTTTTAGATTAGTTTATAGGATACTAAAAAAAGAGTGGATATTTCATTTAGATATCCACTCTTTTCAATTAAAGTTTATCGTAAGGAGAACCCTTTTGCTGCCCACCAGGGATGTATCTCTATAGTTAATCTTCCTGATGTAACCATAGGGTCTAAATTTGCCAGACTATCTGCTATTTGTTGCGTAGGAGTGTTATAGATGGTGATCCCCCTTATATCACCATCCTCCCCAAAAGGACCAGAAATATCTGCATATCCTTCTTTGTACATTTTGCCCAAATGCTCTAAATGTAGTTTTTGAAGGCTGTCTGCTTCTTTTTTGTTTTGCGAACGATTAGGTCCTCTTTTTAAAAAAGCAATAAAATATTGTTGCATGAGTATAGTGTCCCCGCTTTCTTCATCTACATAATCAAAAACCTGAAAACCATCTTTTACCAGTTTCTTTTTTATAGAGTCTATGGAAACTTTTTTTTGGGCTACGGTTTCAATTGTAGGATTTAGTTCTTTATTATCTTGTTGCTCAGGTCTTTTTTGGCAGGATAGAATAGCTACTAAACAAAGTATACAGACACTTTTACGAAAAAAAGAAAAATAGCACATAACAAAAGTATTTTTTAAAATAAAAAAAGTCAAACCATCTCAAAGATATAAAAATGAACTCATTTTGACTTTTTATTTTTAACCGAAAATGAGTTGAAATTTGATCAGATGGGACACTTTTTGAAAGCCATAGCAGCGCTGTGGATAAGAAAAGTAACGAAATGTGGGTGGATTTCAGCTATTTTTTAGGAAATAGAAAAAGTCAAGATGAGTTCAATATATAGAGGATTCATTTCCTTAAAAAGTTAAGTATATCTGTATTATCTAATATAGTTTCGTAAGTAATACAAACCCATATTGTTTTTACTTACCATGATAAATAAGGTTTTTTACTTAATTGAGAGTTGTAGTATCTGGAATCACCTGTTATTTCTTTGCCCAGCCAATTTGGTTTTAAAAAAGATTCATTTTCATCGTTTAGTTCAATTTCGGCAACAAACAAACCCGTGTTTTCCCCAAAAAATTCATCTACTTCAAACGTATGATTTCCTAATGGGATTTCGTACCGAATCTTTTCAATAACCCCTTTTTTACATAAAGATAAAAGTTGTTCTGCTTCGGGAATGCTGATTTCTTTTTCCCATTCAAAACGGGACGTACCTGTAGCATTACTTTTTCCTTTAACGGTTATAAACCCCTGTTCACCTTTTATTCGTATTCGCACAGTTCGTATAGGATCTGTATTCAAAAACCCCTGTACAATCCGAATACTTTTTTTGGCATCATTTTTAAATTCCTCAGAAATGATTAAGAATTTACGCTCTATTTCTATCATAATTACAATTTAACATTTCTACTGCGCTATCAAAGGTAAAGAAGTATAAAATAGATGTATCGATAATCCAGTCTAAATATATTATAATTTGAATCATCAATATGCCTTATTTTTGTAATGTGGAAGAAGTATTTGGAAATAGAAAAATCATTCATGTAGATATGGATGCGTTTTATGCATCTGTTGAGCAAATGGATAATCCAGAGCTTAAAGGTAAGCCATTGGCAGTTGGTGGCGGGGGAAAACGGGGAGTGGTTAGCGCAGCTAGTTATGAGGCTCGTGTGTTTGGTGTGCGATCTGCCATGCCGGGTTTTAAAGCAAAAAAACTTTGCCCGGATCTCATTTTTGTTAGACCAAGGTTTGATCGGTATAAAGAGATATCCTCTCAAATTAGAAAAATATTTTTTGAGTTTACAGATTTGGTAGAACCATTATCTCTGGATGAAGCATATCTGGATGTTACCGAAAATAAAAAAGGAAACCCAAGTGCAACTTTAATCGCTAAAGAAATACGGCAACGTATTTTTGATGAAGTTGGTTTAACAGCTTCTGCGGGGATATCTATTAATAAGTTTGTCGCAAAAGTCGCCAGTGATTATAATAAGCCTAACGGACAAAAAACAGTAAACCCAGAAGAGGTAATTGATTTTTTGGAAGCATTGGATGTCAAAAAATTTTATGGGGTAGGTAAGGTTACACAAACAAAAATGTACCAAATGGGGATTTACACAGGTAAGGACTTAAAATCTAAATCTGAAGAATTTCTAATTCAGCATTTTGGCAAATCAGGAGCACATTATTATCGTATTGTACGAGGAACTCATCTTAGTGAAGTAAAACCTGATCGAGAACGAAAATCTCTGGCAGCAGAGCAAACTTTTAATGAAAACATAGCCTCAGAGATTTATATGTTGGAGCGATTAGAAAGTATTGCCGAAGAACTTCAAAAACGTTTGAAAAACAATAAGGTTTCCGGACGAACAGTAACGCTAAAGATTCGATATAGTGATTTTACCTTACAAACCCGAAGTAAAACATTGCCTTATTTTGTGAACGATGCAGCTATTTTGTTAGAAACCGCAAAGGAGTTGCTGTATCAGGATAAAATGAAAGATTCTGTAAGGTTACTAGGGATCTCTCTCTCTAACCTAAATACAGGAAAAAAGGACACTAAGAAAAAAGAAGAAGTAGAGATTATTCAGCTTAGATTTGATTTTTGAAAGCAATTTATTTTCATCAGCCTAATAAAAAAGGTTTAACAAATATTACTATACTCAAAGAATCACATCCTACAGAAATATGGTTGTTAAAACTCTTAAATTCCACACAAAATCTCGGCAGCTCGCTTTAAAGTGTCTTCGGTTTTAGCAAAGCAAAATCGCAATACCTTATCGTCTTGTTGGTCAAGGTTAAAAACAGATACAGGAATCGAAGCTATCTTGTGTTCTATAGTTAACCTCTCGGCAAAGGCAACATCGCTTTCTTGTGTAATAGCAGAATACCCCAGTAATTGAAAATAGGTTCCGGAAGCAGGAGTTAAAACAAAGCGGGAATCTTTAAGTAAGGACAAAAATAAGTCTCTTTTTTCTTGATAAAATTGTGGTAAAGAAAGATAGTGTTCAGGAGTTTTTAAATATTCGGTTAAGGCATATTGCATTGGGTGACTGCATGAAAACACATTAAATTGATGTACTTTTCTAAACTCTGCCATTAAATCTGCGGGAGCCAGGCAATATCCCATTTTCCAGCCTGTAGTATGAAATGTTTTTCCAAAAGAAGCGGTGATAAAAGCTCGTTCAGCTAATCCTGGAAATAGTGCAGCACTTTGATGTTTTTGACCATCAAAAATAATATGCTCATATACCTCGTCGCTGAGCAAAATTATAGTAGTTCCTTTAAGTAATTTTTCTAATTGAAGCATATCCTGTTTAGATAAAATACTTCCACTGGGGTTATGAGGGCTGTTTATGATCACCATTTTGGTTTTGGAAGTAATTTTGGTAGCTACTTCTTTCCAGTCTACAGTAAAATTAGGGGCGGATAATTGTACAGGAACGACGGTACCGCCAAATAACTGTATAGAAGGTTCATAACAATCATAAGCTGGTTTAAAAACGAGGACTTCATCTCCCGGATTTATAAAAGCCGAAATAATAGTAAATATTGCTTGTGTAGCACCGGCAGTTACAGTCACTTCAGATTCAGGGTGATAATTACTGCCATACAGAGTATTTGTTTTTTGAGCGATAATTTCTCTTAAAGACAGAAGTCCAGGCATGGGGGCATATTGATTGTAACCAGTATGCATTGCTTTTGATACGAGTTCAATAAGTTTTGAATTTGCCTCAAAATTAGGAAATCCCTGAGATAAGTTTAAAGCATTATGTTTAGAAGAAAGTTGGCTCATTACAGTAAAAATCGTTGTGCCTACTTCTGGAAGTTTAGAAGATATGGATTGCATATATTTAAAATTAATACAATGGATAAAACAATTCAATTTTTGTTTAAAGGTAGTTTTATATTTTGAATGATTTAGAAAGGAACTCTAAACAAAGTTTTTCTCTTTTTTATATTCATTATAAATAGCGGAATAAACCACCTTTAAAACTTGGCTAAAAGACCAGTGAGTCCTATTTTTGTTTTCCAATTAACTAAACATTTTTATATAATGGGTGGATTGATAAAATCTTCAATAGCTAGAAAAGTTGCCATGGCACTATCGGGACTTTTCTTAGTGTTTTTCTTATTACAACATTTTACCATCAATTTAACATCAATTTTTAACGCAGAATTATTTAATGAGCTGTCACACTTTATGGGAACAAACCCATTAGTACAGTTTGCATTACAGCCTGTGCTTATTTTTGGAGTAGTTTTTCATTTTGTAATGGGATTTGTGTTAGAAATAAAAAACAGAAATGCCAGAGCTGTTAAATATGCAAAATATAATGGTGGAGCTAATGCCTCTTGGATGTCCAGAAATATGATTTACTCTGGATTAGTAGTACTTGCATTTTTAGGACTGCACTTTTATGATTTTTGGATTCCAGAAATGATACATAAATATGTAGAGTTTGCTCCAGAAGATCCTATGCGGTATTATCCTGAGTTGCTGCATAAATTTGAGAGTCCTGTACGTACAGGATTATATGTTATTTCGTTTGTGTTTTTGGCATTGCATTTATGGCATGGATTTGCATCGTCTTTTCAGTCTGTTGGATTTAACAACAAATATTCGATAGCAGCTACCAAGTTTGCTAAAGCATTTTCAATAGTAATTCCGTTAGGATTTATCATTGTTTCTTTAGTACTTCATTTTACTCATTAAAAACACCACTATTATGTCAATTTTAGATTCTAAAATACCTGAAGGTCCACTGGCAGATAAGTGGACAAAACATAAAAACACTATAAATCTGGTTAACCCGGCAAACAAACGTAATATTGATATTATTGTTGTAGGTACAGGATTAGCAGGCGGAAGTGCTGCTGCAACTCTGGCCGAGTTGGGATATAACGTAAAAACATTTTGCTATTCAGATTCTCCTCGTCGTGCACACTCTATAGCGGCACAAGGAGGAATTAATGCAGCAAAAAACTATCAGGGAGACGGAGATTCTAACTACCGCTTATTTTATGACACTATAAAAGGTGGAGATTATAGATCTCGCGAAGCTAATGTATATCGGTTAGCCGAAGTCTCGGGTAATATTATAGATCAATGTGTAGCACAAGGAGTTCCTTTTGCTCGCGAATACGGTGGTTTATTAGATAACCGTTCTTTTGGAGGAGTTTTGGTGTCCAGAACATTTTATGCCAAAGGACAAACAGGGCAACAATTACTTTTAGGAGCATATTCTGCCATGAACCGCCAGATAAACAGAGGTAAAATACAAGCGTTTAACCGTCACGAAATGTTAGATTTGGTGAAGGTAGATGGTAAAGCCAGAGGAATTATTGCTCGTGATCTGGTTACAGGAGAAATAGAAAGACATTCGGCACATGCGGTAGTATTAGCATCCGGAGGGTACGGTAACGTATTCTTTTTAAGTACCAATGCTATGGGAAGTAATGTTATGGCTGCATGGAGAGCGCATCGCAGAGGAGCATTTTTTGCAAATCCTTGTTACACACAGATTCACCCAACTTGTATACCAGTATCTGGAGATCATCAGTCTAAGCTAACATTAATGTCTGAGTCTTTACGTAATGATGGTCGTATATGGGTTCCTAAAAGAATTGAAGATGCCGAAGCAATACGTGCAGGTAAATTAAAACCAACACAATTATCTGAAGAAGAAAGAGATTATTACTTAGAGCGTCGTTATCCTGCTTTTGGTAATTTAGTGCCACGTGATGTAGCATCCAGAGCAGCAAAAGAAAGATGTGATGCCGGTTTTGGTGTAAATAAAACAGGAGAAGCAGTATACCTGGATTTTGCTTCCGCTATACAACGTTACGGAAAAGAAAAGGCTTTAACTTCTGGTATACACAATCCAACAGCAGATCAGATTAGGGAATTAGGAGAAAAAGTGATCGAAGATAAGTATGGAAACCTTTTTCAGATGTATGAAAAAATTGTAGATGAAAATCCATATAAAACACCAATGATGATTTATCCTGCAGTTCACTATACGATGGGAGGTCTTTGGGTAGATTATAATCTGCAAACAACAATCCCGGGGTGCTATGCAGCAGGAGAAGCAAACTTTTCGGATCATGGCGCAAACAGATTAGGAGCATCTGCATTAATGCAAGGATTGGCAGATGGATACTTTGTTTTACCATATACAATAGGAGATTATTTATCACATGATATTCGCACAGGAAAAATACCTACAGATACACCAGAATTTGATCAGGCAGAGAAAGAGGTTAAAGATCGTATCACAAAATTAATGAGTGGTTCTGGAGAGAATTCTGTGGATTATTACCATAAAAAATTAGGTAAAATCATGTGGAATAAATGTGGAATGTCTCGTAATGAGCAAGGATTAAGAGAAGCAATCGAAGAAATTGCAGTTTTGCGTGAGGATTTCTGGAAAAATGTAAAAGTACCCGGAACAGCAAATAGTATGAATCCTGAACTGGAAAAAGCAGGAAGAGTAGCAGATTTCTTAGAATTAGGAGAGTTATTCGCAAAAGACGCACTAGATCGCAGAGAATCTTGCGGAGGACATTTTAGAGAAGAGTCTGTAGAGCAGTCTGGGGAGCAAGAAGGAGAAGCATTGCGAGATGATGAAAACTTTAAATATGTTTCTGCATGGGAGTATATGGGAGAACCAAAGGATGCTAAATTGCACAAAGAAGATTTAGTCTTCGAAAACATTGAATTAAAAACACGTTCTTATAAATAAAAGCTATGAATCTTACACTAAAAATATGGCGCCAGAGTGATGCCAAGTCACAAGGAAAGATAGTAGACTATCAAGTAAAAGGAATTGAAGGAGACATGTCTTTTTTAGAAATGTTAGACGTGTTAAACGAGCAATTGATTAACAAAGGTGAGGATCCTGTGGTATTTGACCATGATTGTAGAGAAGGTATTTGCGGAGCATGTTCTTTACAAATCAATGGGGAACCTCATGGACCAGATCGACTAGTAACGACTTGTCAATTACACATGCGTATGTTTAAAGATGGAGATACTATTTATATCGAACCATTTAGAGCAAAAGCATTTCCAGTAATAAAAGATTTAATGGTAGATCGTAGTTCTTTTGACAGAATACAACATGCAGGAGGGTATATCTCGGTAAACACTTCTGGTAATACTATTGATGCTAATGCAATACCAGTTAATAAAGATGATGCAGATAAGGCTTTTGAAGCAGCTACCTGTATTGGATGTGGTGCTTGTGTAGCAGCATGTAAAAATGCTTCAGCTATGTTATTTACTTCTGCAAAAGTGTCTCAATTTGCTCTTTTACCACAAGGTAAAGTAGAAGCTACAGATCGGGTATTGGCAATGGTAAACCAAATGGATGAAGAAGGTTTTGGTAATTGTACCAATACCGGAGCTTGTGAAATTGAATGCCCTAAGGGGATCTCTTTAGAAAATATAGCACGTATGAACCGTGAGTATTTAAAAGCTAGTTTAAAAGGATAAAAAATCTTTTTGCTGAATATGAAAAAAATCCAAACCTTACTAAGGTTTGGATTTTTTTATGGTAACATTTCATGTTATTATGACATTAGTGAATAATGAAAGATAGTAGAGTGCTTTTTTTTAATCTCTGATAAAAGGATTGATTTCTTTGATTTTTAAAACCTATGTTTATTACATTGAGATAATTTTATTATTCAACGTATCCACTTTTTTTTCTTTGTATTCCTTTACATCCAAACTTTTTTTGATAATTACAGCATCATTAAGCACAAATGGTTTTGGCATCATGTTTTTATCCCTTGAAGGCACCGAAAAATGCTCGTTTTTAAGCAGATCATAAGAAGACTCATAAATAATAAATTGAGGCAGGGAGTCTTTATGAAACTGCATTTGTAGTTCCAAAGGTTGGTTTTTGCTAACATAATAAATAAGCAGGTTTTTATTCCATCTTTTGGAGAACACATTATAAATTTTATCATCAGACTTTTTAAAATCCCTAGCGGTTTCCCCATTAACTTTTAAAGAATCAAAATTAAACAAGGTCCTTGTGTATACATCTATCCTGTTAATATCCCGTTGCGGGGCAATACATAGATCTATATGTCTTTGATTGCCAATAATAGTATCTTTGCTGATATCCAGTTTAGGAGAAGGTACATTCTTAATAGTTGCCTGATTAGTATAGGTAAATGATTTTTGATACTTGCTATATAAAGTAGTTGCATTATAAGCTTCTGCAATATTTTCTTCCGGATTAATATAGTTTTTGCTCCAGGAATCCAAAGTTTTATCATAAGTAGCCCAAACAGCTTTGTTTTTATCTGTATCCAGTATATATACCAGGCTATTAGGTTTCTGTCTGATTTCTGTAAAATCAGATTTTATATGTGCTGTAATAAGAAAAATAAAACTGAAAAGAAGCCCAAGATTTCCAATTAAATTTTTTCGTTTATAAAACCCAAATACCGGTAGTAAAGCACCAAATAATAAAACGGTCAAAACAGAAGAAACAAATAGAATTTTTAAACCTAAAGCAACCGGAAAAGAAACAATAAATGGGGACAGGATAAAAATAGATGGAACCCCTAGTAAAACCATCAATAAAGGATTAGGTTTTTTTTGTCGGATAAGTACAAATAAAGAAATCAGACCACATAATACAATAATTATAAAATAGCTGGCTCCTTTTAAGTACAAAGCTGTCAAAGAACAAATAATAATCCAAATAAATAAAGGTGCTACTAACAGATTGACTTGATTTTGAATTTTAGTAAATCTGGCATAGGTTTTAAAACAAATAGCTATAGATAACAGTACAAAAACACTAATATATGGATAACCATTATAAGTAAAACCTTGTTGGATTTCGTTATACCGCGGGTAAATAACAGTAAGCAATTGCCATCCGCCAACGGTTATAGACCCTGCAAGAATTAAACATAGAAAAAATAAACCAAAACCTTTTAAAACTTCTCTAAAATCGATTCTGTAACAAAATTTTCCGTAAAATATTAATCCAATAAATAAAATTATGGATAAAATTAGCAAACTATATATCCAGCTATATGGATATTTAATAAGATTAAAAATAGGGGTATTAAAATAAATATAATCCTCGTCTGATTTAAGGTTAGTTAAGTCAGAATCAGAAAAATAGGAAAGTAAAGGCATAAGATAGCTACCTTGATGCTGCAGGGTATTTAAATCCAAATTTTGCCAGATATCATTTGCGGTATGATAATCAAAATGATCGTCTATAAATGCAAAGTTAAAGCCATCAATATTGCCTTGTTCTCTTAACACCGTAAGATCGGTATCATTAGGTAGCATTTTGTATATACTATATGCCAAAGAATTTGTTACAGGGTATTTAACACCAGCTTTAGAAAACTCTTCGATCATTTTTTTATTATTCCCGTTGGTTTCTATAAGCATATATGAATTGCCCCCGCTCCCTCTGGCCTCAAAATTAAGAGCGAGTCCAATATTTTTGGCCCAAGGATGATTTTTTATAAAATAATCAGCTCCGTTAAGCCCTAGTTCTTCCCCATCTGTAATACATATTATAATATCATTTTTAGGAACTTTATTAGTGGCGATATATGCTCTTATCCCCTCCAAAATGGTTGCTACACCACTACCTGCATCACTTGCACCATAAGATGAATAAGGCGAACTATCATAATGAGACATTAATAATAGTGATTTTGTGGTGTCACTACCTTTAATTTTGGCAATAATATTTTGTGGATTGTTTACTCTGCCATTGTTAGAAATTGAAACCCCTTTTTGTATCAAAGGCTGTAATCCCATCTTTAATAATTCATCTATGATATATGATTTAACGTCCTCATGAGATTCACTTCCTAAATAGTGACAGCCTTTGGATATATTTTTTACATGTTCTAAAGCACGAAGAGTAGAAAACTCTTGTTTAGGTGTTTCGAGGTCTGTAATTCTTTGCGGTTTGCTGCTGTAAAAAGTATACGCTAAAATGGCAGTAATAAGAAGAAACGTAAGTAAAGAGGGGAACTTTCGCATATTTCTATAGTATGATTTAGGTTAAAGGTAAGAAATAAGCTACAATTATAGCGCAGTTACTAATCGAAATGATAATTGAATACTTTTTCAAACCATTAAAAATGACAAGTATAAAGATATGAAAATATGATTTTAATTACAGTTGGATTACAGGTTTCTTGTATAAATCATTGTAAATCACTATATTTAAGATTCACTAAATCATAAAATATATGGGGATCATTAGTTTTCAAGGCGCTCGTTCTAAAACAAAGAAGCAAGACGAGACACAGATAAAAGTTTCAGATTATATGACAAAAGACTTGATAACATTTAGTCCGGATCAGTCTGTAATGGAAGTTATCGAAACGTTAATACAACATAAAATATCAGGAGGCCCTGTGGTGGATGCAAATAATCAGTTACTTGGTATTATTTCTGAAGGAGATTGCATAAAACAACTAAATGAGAGCAGATACTATAATATGCCTATAGAAGATGCCAGAGTCGAAAATTTTATGGTAAAAGATGTAGAAACTATAGATGGCAATTTGAATATTTTTGACGCTGCAAATAAGTTTTTAGAAACAAAAAGAAGACGTTTTCCAATATTGGAAGATGGTAAATTAGTAGGTCAAATTAGCCAGAAAGATATCATGAAAGCTGCATTACGGATGAATGGGCATAACTGGTGGGGTAAGTAGCCTAAATAGATATTATTTCAATCAATAAAAATAGCTGGTAAAAAAAAGTAGTATTCCCTTTTTTACTAGCTATTTTTTTTAACTAAAGCATAAAACTCATTTTCGAGAGGTAAGTATCCTTGATCATAAACAAAATAATAAACGGTTCCTGTTTTTGTAGTATAAATACTGGTGAAATGTTGAAAATCAAACCCTTTTGCAATTAGTTTAGATTTTGTTATTTTGGTTTTATCCTTTGGGTTTAGCTCTTCCAGAATCCGATAGTTTTTACGTAATAGATTATTAATATTACGAATCAGGTTTTTACTATCCTTATTAAGTTGGTTGTTATATGCATTACGGCAATAATCACTACAAAATTTTTTATCTGCTCTTCCTATAATTTTATCTCCGCAAACGGGACAATCTTTTTGCATACTAAATTATTGCTTTTTATAATTGAATTTAACTTCTTCACTAGATCCATCTTTATTAGAGACAACAACATAGACATTGATTTCAGAATCACTAATTTTTTCGAAGGTAAGCTCGTCAAAATAAACTTTATCTTTTTCTATTTTTACAAGTTTAAAATCTACAGTTTCTTCCTTTTCTTCCCATCCTTTAAAATCGTCATTAAAATGCTTTAATTGCATCAATAGGGTAGAGCCGATTTGGGTAATACCTCCCAGTTCATAAAACTTAACCTTTTCGTTTACGACTAATTTAAACGAAAACATCATCGAGTTACCCAAAGGATCGCTCCAGATTTCTTCGGTTATTCCTCCAAAAGCTTCTCCACGCCAGTATCCGCTAATCCAGGAAATATCTTCTAAAGTAGCGCTAGGAGAAATCATTCCGTCAGTAAATTTTAAAACATTAGATTCTGTACTCTGCGCAAAAGTGCTACATATACTTCCCAGTACTATAAATATGATTATAGATTTTTGTCTCATGTTTATATGATTTAAAATAAGCAAGATACAAATTATGCGTTTGCAAATGATTACTGTTGATTATTAAAAGAAAATATCCTGTGCAATTCTAAAAGTATTCGCATGTGCTTCAATAATAGTTTTTATATCAGGAGAATATCCTCCGCCCATAGAGCACATAACAGGAATATTAAGATCCTTGCAGGTTTGCAGCACAAATCTATCTCGTTCTGCACAACCAGCAATTGTACAAGATAATTTTCCTAACTTATCAGTAGATAAAATGTCTACACCACATAAATAATAGATAAAATCTGGTTTTTGATCTTGTATAAGTTTTGGTAGTGTTTCTTTTAGAATAGTTAAGTATTCCTGATCTTCGGTTTGATTGGGTAGTGCAATATCCAGATCCGAAATTTCTTTTTTAAAAGGGTAGTTGTTTGCTCCATGCATCGAAAAAGTAAATACGGAAGAGTCTTTTTCAAAAATTTGAGCAGTACCATTGCCTTGATGCACGTCCAGATCTACAATCAATATTTTTTGTACCAAATCACTCTGTAAAAGATAACGAGCTCCGATTGCCTGATCGTTTAACAGGCAAAATGCTTCTCCGCGATTAGTATATGCATGATGTGTGCCTCCTGCAATATTCATGGCAATTCCATTTTTTAGAGCGTATTTTGAGGCTTTTATAGTGCCATCTGCAATAATAACTTCCCGATCAATGAGTTCTTTAGATAACGGAAACCCTATTTTTCTTGCTGCTTTTGGGTCTAAGGACAGCTCTATAAGACTTTTGTAGTACGATTCTGTATGTACTTCCAAAATAGGAGCAGTGTCCGGGATTTTAGGGCTAAAAAAGTTTTCTTCTACACAAGTGCCTTCATGCAGTAATTGTTTTGGTAATAGTTCGTACTTAAGCATCGGAAAACGATGCCCTTCTGGTAAGGGATGTGTGTAAATAGGATGGTATGCTATTTTGAGCATGTTTTACTCTTTAAAACGATACAATTTATACAGTTTATCGTTTTTATCATAATAACTGAAATGGATGTTATTATTATGTAAAAAAATATTTTTAGCTATCGGTTTTTTAAGAGTATCCTCAAAGTCATTTATTTTATCAAATACATTTTTTGGGATATCTCCTTGTTGATGTTCAAAATTTTCATCAAAGAGACAATTGATATAGGTAGATTTAGTAGAGGTGTATCCTCCATAACCATAAAAGGTAGGATTAAAACCTACTAATATGGCGCTAGAACTAGTAGTGATAGGCATACCTCCTCCAAATCCGGGAGCAAAACCTACACCTCCTGAAGGAATTTCTTTTGTTCCCCCCAATACGATATTATATTTGTCATTTACTTTATAAGCAGAGATACCTATGTTGGAGTTAGAAATTTTGCGAAGAAATTTTGCGGTTTTTTCCATTTCTCGCACGCGGTCTTCATTAGCAATACCAAAAAAATTCACCCCTCCTTCTTGTATAATGGGAGAGTTTTTAAAAGTAATGGAATCTTCTTTTTGGATAGCGTATTCTTTTATTAATTTTCCTGAAGTTAAATCTGAAATTAAGAATTTCATTTTTTGATAGGAGCTTGCTATTTGAAAAAGCTTATTGTCATAGATGTACGAATTACTGCCCGTAAAACCTTTTTCTTCTTTGGATGGTTTGTCAAAAGTTTTATAAGTAAATTGAAAGTTATCTAAATCGATAAAACATAGTTTTGTCTCTTTTTTGCTGTAATCAAAACTAAATATCAGTTGATTGTTAAACTGGTACAGTTTTGTTAATTTGGATGTTGTTTCTATAATATTTGGATTTTTGGCTTCAATTTTTCCAATTTCTATTATGCTGCTAGAGATTCCTCCAGCATCAGCAATCAATAAATAATGTGCATTAATAGTATGATATTTATCCCTTGGGTTTTGATATTCGATTTGTTGTAAAGAAACTACTTTTTTTTGTGGTTGATAGTCCTTGTTAAACGTATAAAAGTTTAAATCTGAAGAATTTTTTGTGATGGTAATTAAGTAAAACTGATTCTTATAATTTATAGTTTCTACATATTTCTCTCCTTTTATTTTAAAATCTAAAATAGTGCTTGTTGAAGAGTTTGTACCAAAATCAAATGTTTGTACCCCAAATTTTGTGTTTCTAGAATTACTAAAAAAGATAGAGTATATGTTGTTATTTATAGAGTACCCCAATATACTCCTGTATTTAGATGGAAGTGTTTTGGTGGTTATTTTTGATTGTTGTTGATACTCAGAATTCAATAAATAAGAATAGAATTTATTCTTTTCTTCCAGTAAAAGCATGAGTTCTCCATTTTCTTGATTAGGAACAGCATACGACTCTTTGCTGGATTGATAAGAAGTAGAAAAGCTTTCTGGCAGTTCCAGAACTTTTTCTTGGGTATAAACAGTTGCTATGCTAAATAATAAGGATAGTATTAAAATATTTCTTCTCATAAAATTAAGGTGTTTTTATGTATATGTCATAAAAGTCAACATTGTTACCTTTTTTGATGATACATTTTTACTGTTTTTGGTAATAAAAGAATCCATGAGTATTCGATTGTCTGGTCGAGCGCAGTCGAGACCTCTATTCTGCATCAGGGTTATATTTTGAATGTGTAGCATTTCTGCATTCTGATAAAATTTGTAGAAGATCAAATTGGTTATTTGCTAAAGCTAGTTTTTTCTTGGCACTCCATTTCTTTATTTTTTTCTCAAAATATATGGCTTGATTTATATCGGTAAACTCTTGAGAAAAAATAAGCTCTACTGGTCTGCGTTTAAATGTAAAACAATTTTTGTTTTCCCCTTTTTGATGTTCCTCAAATCTCCTAGAGATATTATTTGTTACCCCCGTATAAGTAAGTTTATCAGAACATAATAAAATATAGACAAAATATCACTAGTGGGCATTATAAATTGAGTTAAGTTCTCTGAAATCTTTGTAGATAGTATCTTCGACGTTTTTTATAACGTGACGATTTGAATTGTAAATAAGATTTTTGTAAAAAATCTTATGAATCAAGGTAAATATATTTTTGCACAAATTACCGAGTTTCTTCCTCGCAGAATATTTGATCGTATTGTTAAAGAGCATAGCGGCAATAAATATGTCAGGAGTTTTACTTGTTGGAATCAAATGCTATGTATGGTTTTTGGCCAATTAACATCAAGAGATAGCATGCGAGATTTGATTTTGAGCCTTGAGGCTCATCGTTCTAAGTACTACCACTTAGGATTTGGAACTACGATTTCACGTCGCAATCTTGGTATTGCCAATGAAAAGAGAAGTCATAAAATCTTCGAGGAATTTGCCTATATTCTGATATATGAAGCACGAAAGAGCTGTTATCGAGATGAGTTTGAAATTGATGTTCAAGGCAATGTATATGCATTAGACTCCACAACAATAGATCTTTGTTTGAGTGTTTTTTGGTGGGCGGAATTTCGAAGGAATAAAGGAGGTATAAAACTTCATACACTTTATGATGTAAAAACCTCTGTTCCTAGTTTTCTTCATATCTCGAAGGCAAGCCTACACGATGTTAATGTGCTAGACATCCTTACTTACGAGATTGGCAGCTTCTATGTGATGGACAAAGCTTACATTGACTTTGAACGACTCTATAAAATTGATCAACAAAAAGCTTTTTTCATTACCCGTGCCAAGCAAAACATGCGTTTTAAAAGAATGTATTCAATGGAAACGGATAAGGCCAAAGGCATTAAATATGACCAGATAGGTAAATTAGAAGGATATTATATCAAAAAGAACTATCCTGAAAAACTTCGGCGCATAAAATATTATGATAGTGAAACAAAAAAGGAATTCATATTCCTCACAAACAATAAAGATCTAAAAGCTAATGAAATAGCGTTACTATACAAAAAACGATGGGAGGTAGAGCTTTTCTTTAAATGGATGAAACAGCACCTTAGAATAAAATCATTCTGGGGAACGAGTATTAACGCAGTCAAGATACAAATCTATTGCGCCATCATAGCCTATTGTTTAGTGGCAATTATTGGAAACAAACTCAAATCAGAACGTAGAATCTACGAAATATTACAGATTTTGAGTATATCACTACTCGATAAAACACCTATAAAACAGATACTTACGAATTTAAATTGCAAAGATGTCAAAGAACAAGAATATAAACAACTAAAAATCAACGGGTTTTAAGTGCCCACTAGTGACAAAATATAATTTCAAACTAATACTTTTAATACATATTGTGGAGTTTAATTCTCTCTCGGCTTGCCTCGAAAACAAAATATATTTTCGGAAGCGTTTTCCCTGAACTTGCTCCGAGATTGTTGATTAGCAGGTCTCGACTGCGCTCGACCAGACATAATATTATTTTTTTAACTCACTACAGTACCAGGATTCACCCCATCGTCATCTGGGTTTAAGAACACCAATTTACCATCTGGAGTTTCGGTCATTAAGATCATGCCTTCGCTTTCTACCCCTCGTAATGCTCTTGGGGCCAGATTAACCAATACCGTTACCTTTTTGCCTACAACTTCTTCTGGTGAAAAATGCTCTGCAATACCAGAAACGATGGTTCTAACATTAATTCCCGTATCTACTTTAAGTACCAATAGCTTTTTTGCCTTTGGCATTTTCTCAGCTTCAATGATGGTTCCTATCCGGATATCCATTTTAGAAAAATCTTCAAAAGAGGTAGTGTCTTTTTGTGGTTCTACTACTTTGTTTTCGGCTTTGTTGGCTTTTTTAGTAGCTTCCAGTTTATCTAGTTGTGTTTGTATCTCGGTATCTTCGATTTTAGAGAATAATAATTCCCCTTTTTCAATTTTATGTCCTGCAGGTAATAGTACTTCTTTTATTGCAATATCATTCCATGTAGGATCTGTATCAAGATCAGAATGAGAGAGCATAGACTTTAATTTACTACTGGTAAACGGTAAAAATGGTTCGGATAAGGTGGCTAATGCCGATGCGATTTGTAATGCCACATACATTATGGTTTTAGTGCGTTCTTCATCGGTTTTAATCAGTTTCCAAGGCTCTGCGTCTGCCAGATATTTATTTCCTAACCGGGCAACATTCATAAGTTCCTGACTTGCTTCTCTAAATCGGTATCGTTCTACAGAGCTTGAGATTACAGCAGGATATGCTTTAAGTTCGGCTAATGTTTGTTCATCTACTTCAGATAAAGTTCCCGGAGTTGGTACCATACCATCGTAGTATTTATTAGTTAAAACTACTACGCGATTAATAAAATTACCAAATATGGCAACCAGCTCATTATTATTGCGTGCCTGAAAATCTTTCCAGGTAAAATCGTTGTCTTTAGTTTCGGGGGCATTTGCCGTTAATGCATAACGCAAAACATCTTGTTGGTTAGGAAATTCTTCCAAGTATTCGTGTAACCATACCGCCCAGTTTTTGGAAGTGGATAGCTTATTGCCTTCTAAATTTAAAAATTCGTTAGCGGGTACATTTTCTGGTAATATGTAACTGCCTTCTGCTTTTAACATACTTGGGAAAATAATACAGTGAAAAACAATATTGTCTTTGCCTATAAAATGCACCAATTTGGTGTCCTTATCTTTCCAGTATGGTTCCCAGTCTTTTCCTTCTCTGGCAGCCCATTCTTTGGTAGAAGAGATATATCCTATAGGGGCATCGAACCAAACATATAGTACTTTGCCTTCAGCACCATCTACCGGTACAGGAATCCCCCAATCTAAATCACGGGTTACGGCACGAGGACGTAGCCCATCATCGATCCAGGATTTTATTTGTCCGTATACATTGGTTTTCCAATCTTTTTTATGTCCTACCAGTACCCATTCTTTTAAAAAATCTTCATACTGATCCAAAGGTAAAAACCAGTGTTTTGTTTCTTTTAGTATTGGTTTTGCTCCGGAAATGGTTGATTTTGGGTTGATAAGATCGGTTGCATTAAGCGAGCTTCCACATTTTTCGCACTGATCGCCATAGGCTTCTTCGTGACCACATTTTGGACAGGTGCCAGTTACAAATCGATCTGCAAGGAACTGATCTGCTTCTGGATCATATAATTGCTCTGCTATTTCTTCGATAAATTTACCATCTTCATATAATTTCTTAAAAAACCCGGAAGCGGTTTCATGATGAACAGGAGCAGAGGTTCTTGAATAATTATCAAATGATATCCCAAAATCTTGAAAAGATTTTTTGATTATAGAGTGGTATTTATCTATAATTACTTGTGGCGAAACTCCTTCTTTTTTTGCACGCATTGGGATTGCAGCACCATGCTCATCACTACCACATATAAAAGCAACATCATTGCCAGTCATTCTTAAATATCGGGAATAAATGTCTGCAGGGACATAAACCCCTGCTAAATGACCTATATGTATTGGACCATTTGTATATGGTAAAGCTGCTGTAATAGTGTATCTTCCCTTTGTGCTCATAATGCTAAAAAATAAGGCACAAAGGTAATAATAAGAATTCAGACTATCAGAACCCAGAGACAAGACTTTTGTGTATTAATCTCGCTTCCTCTAGGTTTATAAAAATATGGTGTGAAACAGATCTTAATACTCATTGAAAAGCTTAATTTTTCAATGAGTATTTTTTAATAAGATTTGTTTTAAGGGTATTGGTTTTATATATCAAGAAATCAAGATAGACCTGCTGTAGTTACCCTTATTGGTTTCAATCCTGTATACATACGGTCCTGTACTTAATCTTGTATTTGCAGATTGCTTTACATCGATAACAAGCTCTCCTTCCATTACAACTTCGTTTCGTAAAGTAGCTACTTTTTGTCCTATCACATTGTATAAAGCAATATCCATGTGTGTAGTTTCTGGAGTTGCAATATTTATATATGTTTGATTATTGTTATAGGTAACAATATGGGTAATTCCATCCCCATCTGTAGGGATACCTGTGGTTCCGGAGCAATTAAAACCCAGATCTAAAGATTGGTAGGATCCTCCTAATAACACTCTGCCAACTGTAGTTTCGTCAATGCATAACCATTCTTTCAAAACGGTAGCATATACTTGTCTAAAGTCTGTAGTGTTAAATACATTACCTCCTCGGGTTAAGTTAGACAGATCCGGGTGCTCTCCAATAAAACCGTTTCCATTAAGAGCAGAGCCAAAAAACATAGTTGGTGCAGCAGTACCATGATCGGTTCCTAAAGATCCATTTTCTTTAAATCTTCTGCCAAATTCAGACATGGTCATAGTAAGTACTTTGTCGTCCCATCCTGCAGCAGTAAGATCTTTATAAAAAGTACTTATTGCTTCAGAAAAAGAATTAAGTAACTCCTGATGTCTTTGTGGTTGGTTATTATGGGTATCAAATCCTCCTAAAGTTACCAGATATATTTTGGTTCCCAGACCTCCTTTAATGAGTCTGGAAATAATACTTAGCTGCCTGCCTAAACTATCGTCCAGATATCCTGCAAAGTCTGTAGGCCCCGATCTTTCATAGGCAGCACTAATTACATCTGCATACGTAAATGTGGTATTGGTAACTTCTCTTAGGTGCCTTACTTTATCATCATACGTACATTCCCCAAGACCCTCGGTACTGTAAGAGGTTCCGTTTTGTGCAATTTGTAACAGTCTTGTAGGATCAGAAACGGCAAAAGAAAAATCATTTTCCGGGCCTTTAAAGATTAAATTTCCAATGCTTCCTATTTGTATAGATGGGGGACTGGCAGGTGGATTAAATATATAATCGGGGTAGATGTCCTGAAAATACCTTCCCATAAAACCGGTTCTGTCGTCTTGCAGCAAATTAGTATTGGCATAAATGTCGGATCCTTTAAAATGGGATAATGAAGAATCTTCATACCCAACACCATGTACAATTTTCATTTGTCCGTCTCCCCAAACGCTTTCTAGTTTGTTCATTGGTTTTGGCATAGCATAGTCATCGCTAAGAGAAATGAACTCGCTTGGCGGTATTTTTATCAAAGGTCTTGCATTGGCATAAATATCGTAATCGTATACAGGGATAATGGTGTTGAAACCATCATTTCCCCCACTTAACCGGCATAGAATTAAAATATTATCATTTTCGGCCTGACTAAGAGCTATAGATAGGGGGGAAGGTCTTGAAACAGAAAGCGGCGTGTTGGCAAGCATCATAGTACCTCCTCCTACAAGTCCTAATGCTTGTAAAAAAGATCTTCGGTTCCATTTTACATGATCTTCGGTATTACAAGATCCATCTTTTTTGGATGGTATAGTATGGGGTTTATTAGTATCGCACATAGGATTTTTATTTAAGTTGGAATTCAGGGATTTCTGCAATGTAATTTAGTAAAGCAGCAAATTGTTGAGATAACTCTGGATATCCTAGTGTCCATGTTCCGTCTTCAAAATAATTTTCGGGGATACCATCAATTTTAAATACTCCTAAAGCTTCTGCAAAAATAACGGGATCTGTTATCCCTCTTGGAAAGAAATAATAAAGAATAGTTTTTACTACAAGGTTTACATCGTTTGTAGTAATCATCAAATTTCCGTCTCCCGGTTCGCCGACAGGCATTCCTATTAAAAAATCTTTAAACTGATCTTGATTATGCTCCCATGCTCTGGACAGGATGTAGCGAATACTCTCCCAGCGACCAATTAGCAGATCAGGGCTAATCCAATCTTCGTCTCCCTGCCAGCCTTCAACATCTATGGGATTTAATACGTCTTGCCCCAGAATTCTGACGGTGTTTCTATAAAAATCAATATGATCCACATCTGCGGGTAAGGTAAATCCGATTTCGTTAAAAAAACTTATGTTTAAATCACAAGGGCTTTTTATTATTGCGCCTATAGCTTCTATATTAAAAAAATGTTCGCTTTTAAAAAGCTGTTTAAGTACTGTAGCAATATTATAATTGCTGCTTATAAAAGTTTGTGCCATTTCGGCAACAATAGCATCATTACAAGTTGGACTAACAAAATATCTGTACAGCTTTGCGCAAATAAAAGTTGCAACTTGTGTGCTTCTTTGTAGAAACAAGATATTGATAACATCATCATAAGTCCAATTTCCTGCTTGCCCGAAAATATTTTTGGATTCGTTGCTAAATTTGCTTGGGTCAAAAAGAATATCTCCCCATGGTATATCGTTTGTGTTTACATATCCCGTTAGCGCTTTTGCGGTTTCTTGTATGTCATTCTCTGTATAGCCATTATCCACTCCAAGAGTAAATAACTCGTACAATTCTCTGGCATAGTTCTCGTTGGGTCTGTCCCTTATGTTTTCATCCCCATTAAGATATACCAACATGGCATTGCATATACCAATATCATATACAAAATCCCTAAAACTGCCTAAAGCATGCATTTGCAAAAGGGTATAATATTGGGATTGATATGCAGGACTTCGATAGGTGTTATCTTCGGTAACAAAATGATTACTCCAGAATAAAGTAAGACGTTCTCTTACTTTATTTTGTAACAAATCCGTTATCATTTGCTTTTTACCTTCTTGTCTGTACTCAAAGGTTTCCAGTGGGGCATTTTCAAACTGATCTCTGTTCCAGAACCCCCATGCAGGCGGTGGTGTAGTGTTTAATGCAATAGCATCATCTATAAGCTGATCGACTAAGGCAGATGGGTTATTTTGTGCTAAAGCAGCTAATACCTCGGCTTTAGATGCGCCAAAGGCAATCCTGCGATATAAGTGATTGATCTTGCTTACATTCCATGGATTTGCTGGAGATGGTACATATTCTGCTAAGGAAGCTAGATTACAAGAAGTATCTGACATCATCATAGGCAATTAAAATTTAAAATAGAGTAGAAGGGACAAAATTGTGTACAATATAATAGATTATAACGAAAGTCTTTGTTAATTAGTGCCTCAAAATTGAAAATTTAAGATATGATTACCCCGGATTTTGTAAAAAAAGGAGATAAAATTGCTATTGTTTCTACTGCCAGAAAGGTGGATTTTAAAGAGATAAATGACGCTGTTGAAATACTTATATCCTGGGGATTACAACCAGTAACAGGTGCAACAATTGGTAAAGAAAATAATCAATTTGCCGGATCTGATCAGGAACGGGCATCTGATTTCCAAAAGATGTTAGAAGATAAAGAAATTAAGGCTATATGGTGTGCCAGAGGTGGGTATGGTACAGTAAGGATTGTTGATAAAATCGATTTTTCTACATTTATAAAACATCCAAAATGGGTTATTGGGTATTCTGATATTACAGTCTTACATTCTCATATCCATAATTTTGGAATAGCTACTATACATGCTCCTATGCCAATAGATATTCATAAAAATACTACCCAATCCATTAATTCCTTAAAAGATGCTTTGTTCGGAAAAAAAATCACATACAGAGTGCCTTCTTCCAAAAAAAATATTTTGGGTAAGTGTAAAGGGCAGTTAGTGGGTGGTAACTTATCGATATTATATTCTTTATGCGGTTCTGTTTCTTCGATAGACACTTCAGATAAAATTTTATGTATAGAAGATCTGGATGAATATCTATATCATATAGATCGGATGTTGCAAAACTTGAAACGTAATGGTTATTTTGAAAGATTATCCGGATTAATTGTTGGGGGGATGACCAATTTGCATGATAATAATTCCCCGTTTGGTAAAAAGTATAAACGAATTATTTTGGATATTGTAGAAGAGTATGGATTTCCTGTAGTATTTAAGTTTCCTGTGGGACATCTGGAAGATAACAGAGCATTGGTGCTTGGTGCAGAAGTGTCTTTAAAAATAGATAAGGACGAAGTGATTTTAGAGTATATATAATATGGCAGAACATAATGCTCTTGGTAAAAAAGGAGAAAAACTAGCAATCGATTTTTTAAAAGATAAAGGATATGATATTCTAGAAAAGAATTATCGTTATTTAAAGTCTGAAGTAGATATAATTGCTCAAAAAGAAGGGGTTGTAGTAGCAGTAGAGGTTAAAACCAGAAGTACACCAGAATTTGGAAACCCTCAGGATTTTGTGAAACCCAAACAAATTCAATCTTTGGTTAGAGCTGTTAATAATTATATAACAGATAATGATTTGGATGTAGAAGTACGTTTTGATATCATTGCCATTATAAAAAACAAATCAGGGACAAGAATTGAGCATCTGGAGGATGCTTTTTATCATTTTTGATTTTTTATGGTATTATGCAGAGGTGTGATTGTATGCATTCGGTCGAAAATTATTACCTAAAATCATAAATTTACATACCACTAAATACCTTAAATAATGCAGTCTTTTACATTTATAGATCTTATCCTGTTTTTAGGAATTAGTCAGGGAGTATTTTTGGCAGTAACTATTCAGATAATAAAAGATAAAAATAAGGAAGCCAATACCATACTTTCTATTATTTTATTGTTATCCGTTTTAATGTTATCCGGGCGAATGATTTTTTTTAGATTTTTGACCCCGAGGTTTTTACAATGGACCATCCTTATCGATGCAGTTATTTTTGTATTCGGTCCATTATGTTATATGTATTTTAGGAGGCTCTCCTTTTATAAAAATGAGGGCTTTAAACTTTCCTGGCAACATTACATACCTGTGATATTTCATGTTTTGTTTTCTATTTATATACTATATTTTACTCCTGTCGAGTTTATGGATAAGATTTCGTCAGGATTTTTTCAAATACCATTTGCCATTATCGAAGGAGCAGGAATTGTTTCAAATTTTTATTATTGGAGGTTAAATAACAGGCTTTTAAAAACATATATAAAAGAAGAAAAGAATGTGATTTCTTATAAACAAAGGTTGATGTCATTTTTTTCATTTTTTCAAATTTCCATCCTTATTTTCATCCTTTTCTGGATGATTAGCTTCTTGTCTCAAAATTTTTTCAACTATTTTATACCATTTATAAGTTATGATATAGTCTGGGCAGTAATTTCTGTATTTATATACGTTATAGGCTATTATAGTCTTAAAGAACCGGTGCTTTTTAGAGTGCCTTTACAGAAAGAAAAAATAAATGTACAGACACGAATAAAAAAAGTCCAGATTGCTGCTCTGGAAAAAGAACTGGATTATCTTATGGAAAAAGAAAAGATGTTTCTAAAACCTGATTTAACATTGCGTGAACTCTCTGAGCATTTAAACACATCGACCCATAATGTTTCCTGGTATCTTAATAATGTTTTGAACAGCAATTTTTATGATTACATAAATCGATACCGGGTACAGGAGTTTTTAACCAGAATAGAAAATAATCAACATTATCATCATACCATATTTGCCATTTCTTTGGATGTGGGTTTTAATTCAAAATCTACATTTAACAAAGCATTTAAGCAAGAAATGAAAGACACCCCCACAAATTATATCAAACAAGTCAACTACCTCGGGGCAAGCCCACGAGGCATTCAGCGGAAACACGATCTTAACATTTCGAGGCAAGCCTCGGAGAATTAAACTCCACAATGTGGATTAAAAGCGGTCTGAAAATATGTACGAGTACATCCAAACGGTCGATTTTTGGGTATTGCATTACTACTTTGGTGCAAAACTTAAAAATCACGAAAATGAAAACACGTATTAAAAAAACCAGAATTACAACAGTATTATTTTTTGCTTTATTGGTAGTGTCAACAACATTTATTTCTTGTAGTGGGGATGGATTGGATCCCAATCTTGAGGTAAAAACAATAGCTGCGGGTTTTTCTACAGGAAATGATGCCATTACGGTTGACCACCGGGGGAATATCTATGTATCAGAATATGGGCGATTTGTTAATACAGGCGGCAACGGAACCAAGGTTTTTAAAATAACACCAGATGGGGATGTTTCTGAATTTATAACCGGACTATCGGGGCCGTTGGGAAATGCAATGGATTTTGAAGGTAATTTTTATGTGGTAAATGCTAACAATACCGCTAATGGGGAGATTCTTAAAATAACCCCAGATGGTACCCGATCTGTATTGGCAACACTAGATGGTTGGCCGGCAGGATTAGCTTTAGATTATGAAAATAATGTATATGTATCTAATTTTTTAACCCCAACAGTACATAAAATAACACAAGATGGTGTAGTAACTGTTTATGGGTCTGATCCCCGATTAGCAGGAGGAGTAGGTATGGATTTTGATCGTAAAGGAAATTTGATTGTAGGAAACTATGCAACATCAGATATTTTATCTATTAAACCCAATGGTAATGTGTCATTACTAGCCAATATACCAGATATTGTAGTTAACGGATCTGGTATTGGATATATTACCGTAGTTGGAAACTCTGTTTTTGCAACTGGTATTGGAGTACATAAAATATTTAAGGTTTCTATGGATGGAAAGATAGAAGAATTTGCAGGTACAGGTAATGCCTCTGTAGTGGATGGCCTGCTAAAAGATGCGTCTTTTAATGCTCCTAACGGTATCACTTCGGATCCATATAACCAAGCGATTTATATATCAGAATATAAAGGGGATAGGGCAATAAGAAAAATAGCTTTGTATTAAAAGTATAACAGATATAATAAATAATCTTCAGTTTAAAAAAGAGGGGGATCTGAATTTTCAGAACCCCTCTTTTTCGTTTTTAAGCGCTAGAGAGATTAGATATTAATCTGTGTTGATTTCTTGCTGTTTTGCTTTTAGTAGTGTGTATACTTTATAAAGTAAAATAATCTCCAGCAAAATAGTAGGAGTAAGCAGAACTAAGCCAACTAATGCCAGAAATATAGTAACCATACAGCTATAAGTTACAATTTCAAAAATACCAGTTGTAGTCGCAATCCCTCCTAATCCTTTTTGTAACCGCAATACCGATATACCAAACAGGATTCCTATAACACCATAAGTTATTGCTTCTGCTCCAAGAACAAACTGATAATCAAAATCGTTTATATGAAGGGATAAAATATCGTAGATATAAAATACTACACAAATAAAAATAAAAAGAAATGCCGTAATACGTAATAAATAGTTTTTGAAAATTTTTGCGGTTAGGATGAACCCTCTTGTAAATAGAATAACCGAAGCCAGAATTACTAATTTTAAAATAATGTAGACAGCAGGGTTAGTTACCATTTCATCTTCATAGTACCTAAAATAATCTACGGCAAACTCTGCAAACCCCAGAATAAAATAAACAATTCCGCTAATCCATGCAATAGATAGCTGCCGTATTAAAAAACTAATTTCTTTACTATCATCGATGTCTAATAAAAGTAGTTTTTTAAACTTTTTGGTTACCAAAGAATCTTCGTATTTAATTTTTTCGAGATCATAATCCAGAGCAGATAAAATGGTTTTTATAGTATAGCTTCTTGGGGTTACTTCGCCTGCTTCGATACGTTGTATGGTTCGAACACTAATATTACATTGTTCTACCAACTCTTCTTGTGTTAGTCCTTTGGATTTTCTAAGTTCAGAAATTTTCTGACCTAATTCTGGCTGTTTCATAATGGGATTAATTTTCATTTTCTTCAGCAATATTAGTTTTCAGAGGATAGTTTTCAAATTTTTTGAGTTGTATTTGCCCCGACATTTACCCGACAAACCTGTAAAAACAAGGGTTTTTAGATCTCACAGGTGTTCACAAACCTGAGAGGTCTAAAGTAACAATTTTAATCTTTGGCTTTTGTTTATATATTAAAAATTACCCGATTCTGTATTTTTTGAAGTTGTAGTATTTGTTTTCTTAGTACATTATAAAAACTTATGCGATATAGAGATGAGCTGATTTGTCATTCCGTTGCAAAACGGAATCCACTCATGGATAACTCTAAGGCAAAATAGATTCCGACCTACGCTTTAAAAAGCTATTCTCGATACATTTTGTCTCCATTTTATTACGACAAAACACTCGAATTGACGCTTTTTTCATCTGTTTATATTTATTGTTTTTTAATGGTCAGATGGAATCGCCATATAATCATATCGGTGGGTATCAACCTTTTTGTTATGGCTTATTTCATAATTATTTTTCTAAATGCATAACAGATAGATTTTATATAAAAACAGATTTCTAATCTTTAGTAACCTCCACAGGAAACTCAAAGTATATTTGTTTAGTGTATGATGTTATGATACTGTCTTGATCTTTATCTAATTGTATAGGTTTACTTTCATCTACAAGAGTAAGCTTTTCTTTAAAATAGCCCCGTATGGTATCTTTTCCTGTTCGTTTGGGTTTCCAATAAAATGCCACTGTTTTTTTATAGTCTGTGGTATCTATAGGGTTTTGTAATACTGCCATGGGATTGGGGTGTTCTTTTAAACTTTGTATCTCTATAGCAGGGATACCCTCTTTTTCGCCAGGATCTTTTGCCCGGTTAGAAAAATCGGGAACAAAATTTGCTTGGGTATAGTCCTTTGGTAAAACAACGCTAACCGTGGTTTTTTCCTTATCTTCTTCATCAAAAGCAGAATCCTCGGTTTGAAAAAATGCATAGATAGAATCTGTTAATTGCAGTTTGTTTTTGTCAAAATGGTATTGTATACTTACCCCTTCGGTTAAGGTATCGCCTGTGGGTAAGGTAATCCACATCTGGTTGGTGTATTCTATACCATCAATGATTTTATACTCTTTGGTAAAATGGTGGTTGCCATCTTTATCATAGTTTTTCCAAATACCAACTTTTTGGTTATCAATATTTAGTGTGCCAGTTCGTTTCGTAATGCCTTCACGATGATAATCTTCGTAATAGATTAAGTAATCATTTAAAAAAAACTTTTTAATTTCGAGTTCTTTCTTATCATTATCATGATAATAATAGATAGTATCTTTAAGTTTTCCATCTGTGTACATAGTAGAATAAGAGACTCTTCCTGATGGATAATAAAAAATTACTTCTCCTTGTTTTACGGAATCCTTATTAATATGGTGAACTTCCTTTATTTTACCATTATCATGATATGTTACAACTTTAGTAAGTTTTTCTTTGCACCCTATTAGTAACATTGTTATAAATAGGTATAATATTTTTTTATGCATTAGTGGTATTTCTTGGTTAATTTTACTTCTATACGTACAGAACTATTACTACGATTAACATGATATGCAGAATCTTTTTGTGCCTGTTTATAGCCTTTTATGTCTTTGTTAAACCCGCTAAAATGTTGGTTAGAATCTCCTTTGTAAAAGTTTAATTTTTAGTAACCTCCACAGGAAACTCAAAGTATATTTTTTTATCTAGTACGGTAAGTATTCTATCCATATTTTTATTTTCTTCATCATTAGGGTCATAATATGAAAACTCTTCTTTAAAATAGCCCCGTATGGTATCTTTTCCTGTTCGTTTGGGTTTCCAATAAAATGCCACTGTTTTTTTATAGTCTGTGGTATCTATAGGGTTTTGTAATACTGCCATGGGATTGGGGTGTTCTTTTAAACTTTGTATCTCTATAGCAGGGATACCCTCTTTTTCGCCAGGATCTTTTGCCCGGTTAGAAAAATCGGGAACAAAATTTGCTTGGGTATAGTCCTTTGGTAAAACAACGCTAACCGTGGTTTTTTCCTTATCTTCTTCATCAAAAGCAGAATCCTCGGTTTGAAAAAATGCATAGATAGAATCTGTTAATTGCAGTTTGTTTTTGTCAAAATGGTATTGTATACTTACCCCTTCGGTTAAGGTATCGCCTGTGGGTAAGGTAATCCACATCTGGTTGGTGTATTCTATACCATCAATGATTTTATACTCTTTGGTAAAATGGTGGTTGCCATCTTTATCATAGTTTTTCCACAGACCTATTCTTTGGTCATCATCATTTAAAACTCCTTTTTGACCCATATTACCATTAGTATAGAAATCTTCGTAATAAGTAAAATCATTATTTAAAAAAAACTTTTTGAATTTGATATCATTTTTATCGTCATCTCGATAATAATATACCGTGTCTTTATAGTTTCCCTTAGTAAGATATGTTTTATAATAAACTCTTCCTGAAGGGAAATATGATATTTTTTCTCCATTTTCTATCGAATCCTTATCTATGTAATAGATTTCTTTTATACTACCATTATCATGATATGTTACAACTTTAGTAAGTTTTTCTTTGCACCCTATTAGTAACATTGTTATAAATAGGTATAATAATGTTTTAAGCATTAGTGATATTTCTTGGTTAGTTTAACTTCTATTTTTACAGAGGTATTAGATCGGTTTACATGATAGGCAGAATCTTTTTGTGCCTGTTTATAGCCCACAACATCTTTATTAAATCCACTAAGATGTCTGTCTGAAGATCGATCTATTTTTTTTGCATCAAAATTATAAGTAGTAGTATCTCTTGATATCCCTTCATCTACCTGCTTAACTTTTTTTACGCTATCAATTTTCTGATTTCTATCATCCTCCCCCCCAAAAGCATCGTCAATTTTTATATAATGCCCAAGCAGGGATTTAAAATTATAGGTAATAGCATAAACAGATTCCATAATGTTATCGGATAATTTTTTAAAAGGGCCACCAAATTTTCGTACCCCCGGGTCGCCCCACATATCGTCTGCCCCGTTGCGGTGCCTGTCGCTTTTTACTTTTATCTAAATAATAACCATTTCTAATCTTTAGTAACCTCCACAGGAAACTCAAAGTATATTTGTTTAGTGTATGATGTTATGATACTGTCTTGATCTTTATCTAATTGTATAGGTTTACTTTCATCTACAAGAGTAAGCTTTTCTTTAAAATAGCCCCGTATGGTATCTTTTCCTGTTCGTTTGGGTTTCCAATAAAATGCCACTGTTTTTTTATAGTCTGTGGTATCTATAGGGTTTTGTAATACTGCCATGGGATTGGGGTGTTCTTTTAAACTTTGTATCTCTATAGCAGGGATACCCTCTTTTTCGCCAGGATCTTTTGCCCGGTTAGAAAAATCGGGAACAAAATTTGCTTGGGTATAGTCCTTTGGTAAAACAACGCTAACCGTGGTTTTTTCCTTATCTTCTTCATCAAAAGCAGAATCCTCGGTTTGAAAAAATGCATAGATAGAATCTGTTAATTGCAGTTTGTTTTTATCAAAATGGTATCGTATGCTTGCTCCCTCTGTTAAGGTATCGCCCGTAGGCAAGGTCACCCACATCTGGTTGGTGTGTGCTTTACCATCAATAATTTTATACTCTTTGGTAAAATGGTGGTTGCCATCTTTATCATAGTTTTTCCATAAACCGATTCTTTGTTTGTCTTTCGTAAAATAGCCTAGTTGTCGCAAGTTCCCATTCTTATGGTGATCTTCATAATAGATTGATCCATTATCGTGAAAAAACTTTATTATTTCGATAATAGAACCTTTTTCATCTCTATAATAATATATAGTATCTTTAAATTTACCATTTGTATATCTGGTTTTCAAAGAAATTCTTCCGCTGGAAAAATATTCTATATTTTCTCCATGTCTTACAGAGTCCTTATCTATATAGTAAGTTTCTTTTATATTACCATTTTCATAATATGTTACAACTTTAGTAAGCTTGTCTTTACAACCTAGTAATACGATTAGTATAAATAGATATAATAATGTTTTAAGCATTAGTGGTATTTCTTGGTTAGTTTCACTTCGATTTTAACAGAGGTATTAGATCGGTTTACATGATATGCAGAATCTTTTTGTGCCTGATTATAGCCCTTTATGTCTTTGTTAAACCCGCTAAAATGTTGGTTAGAATCTCCTTTGTAATAATTTACATCCAAAACATGTGTAGTTGTATCCTCTGGGGATGTTCTATTTTCTATTACTTTTAATTTATTATTTTCCTCTTTTCTTTCCCCACCCCCAAAAGCATCGTCAATTTTTATATAATGCCCAAGCAGGGATTTAAAATTATAGGTAATAGCATAAACAGATTCCATAATGTTATCGGATAATTTTTTAAAAGGGCCACCAAATTTTCGTACCCCCGGGTCGCCCCACATATCGTCTGCCCCGTTGCGGTGCCTGTCGCTTTTTACTTCGATCTAAATAATAACCATTTCTAATCTTTAGTAACCTCCACAGCAAACTCAAAGTATATTCTTTTAGTGTATGATGTTATGATACTGTCTTGATCTTTATCTAATTGTATAGGTTTACTTTCATCTACAAGAGTAAGCTTTTCTTTAAAATAGCCCCGTATGGTATCTTTTCCTGTTCGTTTGGGTTTCCAATAAAATGCCACTGTTTTTTTATAGTCTGTGGTATCTATAGGGTTTTGTAATACTGCCATGGGATTGGGGTGTTCTTTTAAACTTTGTATCTCTATAGCAGGGATACCCTCTTTTTCGCCAGGATCTTTTGCCCGGTTAGAAAAATCGGGAACAAAATTTGCTTGGGTATAGTCCTTTGGTAAAACAACGCTAACCGTGGTTTTTTCCTTATCTTCTTCATCAAAAGCAGAATCCTCGGTTTGAAAAAATGCATAGATAGAATCTGTTAATTGCAGTTTGTTTTTGTCAAAATGGTATTGTATACTTACCCCTTCGGTTAAGGTATCGCCTGTGGGTAAGGTAATCCACATCTGGTTGGTGTATTCTATACCATCAATGATTTTATACTCTTTGGTAAAATGGTGGTTGCCATCTTTATCATAGTTTTTCCACAGACCTATTCTTTGGTCATCATCATTTAAAACTCCTTTTTGACCCATATTACCATTAGTATAGAAATCTTCGTAATAAGTAAAATCATTATTTAAAAAAAACTTTTTGAATTTGATATCATTTTTATCGTCATCTCGATAATAATATACCGTGTCTTTATAGTTTCCCTTAGTAAGATATGTTTTATAATAAACTCTTCCTGAAGGGAAATACGATATTTTTTCTCCATGTTCTATCGAGTCCTTATCTATGTAATAGATTTCTTTTATACTACCATTATCATGATATGATACAACCTTAGTAAGTTTTTTTTTGCACCCTATTAGTAACATTGTTATAAATAGGTATAATAATGTTTTATGCATTAGTGGTATTTTTTGGTTAGTTTTACTTCTATACGTACAGAACTATTACTACGATTTACATGATAAGCAGAATCTTTTTGCGCCTGTTTATAGCCCACAACATCTTTATTAAACCCGCTAAAATGTTGGTTAGAATCTCCTTTGTAAAAGTTTAATCTTTAGTAACCTCTACAGCAAACTCAAAGTATATTCTTTTAGTGTATGATGTTATGATACTGTCTTGATCTTTATCTAATTGTATAGGTTTACTTTCATCTACAAGAGTAAGCTTTTCTTTAAAATAGCCCCGTATGGTATCTTTTCCTGTTCGTTTGGGTTTCCAATAAAATGCCACTGTTTTTTTATAGTCTGTGGTATCTATAGGGTTTTGTAATACTGCCATGGGATTGGGGTGTTCTTTTAAACTTTGTATCTCTATAGCAGGGATACCCTCTTTTTCGCCAGGATCTTTTGCCCGGTTAGAAAAATCGGGAACAAAATTTGCTTGGGTATAGTCCTTTGGTAAAACAACGCTAACCGTGGTTTTTTCCTTATCTTCTTCATCAAAAGCAGAATCCTCGGTTTGAAAAAATGCATAGATAGAATCTGTTAATTGCAGTTTGTTTTTGTCAAAATGGTATTGTATACTTACCCCTTCGGTTAAGGTATCGCCTGTGGGTAAGGTAATCCACATCTGGTTGGTGTATTCTATACCATCAATGATTTTATACTCTTTGGTAAAATGGTGGTTGCCATCTTTGTCATAGTTTTTCCATAGACCGATTCTCTGATCATTTTTATTAGATAATCCTTCTTGTTTTAGTTTACCATTTATATAAAAATCTTTATATAAATAAGTTCCGTTATTAAAATAATAATTTTGAACTTCAACTATATTTTTCTCTTCGTCTCTATAGTGATAAATAGTATCGCTAAAACTACCATCCCTATATTTTCCTTTCAATTTTATTCGATTATTTGAAAAATAAATTTTTACTTCTCCTTGCTTTACGGAATCACTATCTAAAAAATAAATTCTTTCTATAGAACCGTTATCGTAATATTTTACAACCTTAGTAAGTTTTTCTTTGCACCCTATTAATAACATTGTTGTAAATAGGTATAATAATGTTTTAAGCATTAGTGGTATTTTTTGGTTAGTTTTACTTCTATACGTACAGAACTATTACTACGATTTACATGATAAGCAGAATCTTTTTGCGCCTGTTTATAGCCCACAACATCTTTATTAAACCCGCTAAAATGTTGGTTAGAATCTCCTTTGTAAAAGTTCACATCTAATCTATGTGTAGTAGTGTCATTTGAGAATTTGTTTTTTTGTTCATTAGTGTTTTTTACTACTTCTTGTTTGGAACTTCTTTTCTCTTCCCCCCCAAAAGCATCGTCAATTTTTATATAATGCCCAAGCAGGGATTTAAAATTATAGGTAATAGCATAAACAGATTCCATAATGTTATCGGATAATTTTTTAAAAGGGCCACCAAATTTTCGTACCCCCGGGTCGCCCCACATATCGTCTGCCCCGTTGCGGTGCCTGTCGCTTTTTATACCATCCATACTAGGGTTATTGCCCCACCAAGGATCAAAAGCTGCATTTTTGGTTAGTTTATCCCTCCAGCTTTGCCCCTGGCCAGTGTTCCTTTTAACATCTTTGTACACATCTTCCCACTTGCAAAAAGTATTGTTCCATTTATAAAATTTTCTGGATCCTTTTGGGTATTCGCAAAGCTGCCCGTTCTCGGTACCCGGGTAGCCGGGGCCACCGTATTTAAAAATGTTCTGCCTTTGTTTGTGTTTTATTACAATCTCTCCTTTAACTACGCCCCCACCGGTACTAACGTGGCGGTACGATGCACTTTTGATCTCGGTATCGCTGTTATAACTGCTATTAAAGATAAGGCTGTTGGATAGTATGCGCATGCGATTGCTTACAGAGTTTGCTACTGCCTCTTCTATATTTTGGCAATCTGGGTCGTTTATAATAGGGGGTGCAACTTCTTTTAAAGATTTTTGGATATTGTTTTTAATTTCGTTGGATAGGTTGGTAGTCATCTTGCTTTAGGTTTTAGAGTTTTTTTTTGGATTTGATGGTTGCAATTATATAAAGAACGTATGGGGTATGTTTGCGATAAGAATGCCGTACAAATATATTTGGATTTTTATACCTGTACAACGTTTTTTATGATAACATAGTACAATGCAGGGGCACAATGGTAAATCCCCTGTGTATAAAGACAGAACAGGGAATTTGGATTTTTATTGCGCATTGCGGAGGTTGATTCTCCCCGGGTTTGCGCCAAAAACAAAACATGTTTTTAAGGGCATGCTTTTACGGGGTTGTTGGTTTTTCTGTATTTTTTGAAGTTGTAGTATTTGTTTTAGGTATTTTGTAAAGCGCTCGTTTTGTTTCCTCGCCCCTATAGATAATTGCTGCTGCGTCTTCTATTTTTCTTAATAGATCATACAAACTGTTAAGGTGTATAATTCTGGACTCTGTGGTAATGGTACGGTTTCCTTTTAGGTTTTCTTGTTTTGTGTTGGCATCTCGCAAAGCTGTAGACAAAGGTTCTGCCTGATCCAGTAAAGAGGCGGGAGTACCCGTAGCTATCAATTCTGCACGATGGGTATAAATGGTATGCGACAGGCTCTCCATAAATTGAATAAGCCTTGGTTGCGAACCAAAAATTTCCCTAAAACGATTAATCCCAAACTGTTGTTGTATGGCAGGGTGGTTTGTAAAGGATTTTTTTACCCAGTATTTTAGGTCTTCCATATAGGTTTTGCAATTATCCATCTCTTTGTTTACAATATCTGTCTGTACCTTTAGCTGTGTTTTGCCAACAGTATCCCCACCTTCTATAAAGGCATCGGTTACTTTTTGTTTTACTGTATTGAGAAAAGTAGCAGGAAATTCTACCGGATCAAAGGTGGTAAATTGGTTAATGTCATTTTCTAGATATCCAATAATGGTATCTGCTGTTTCTAATAGAATGGCATCGCTCATTCCATACTTTCGTTGCATCATAAATGATAGTTTTAAAAATGAATATTTTGTATACAAGGATTGCAGAACGAATAGGTAGGATATTGATGTTCTATGCCTTTTGAGGGGGTATAACGGTATTATAGATAAAATATTGTGTGGTTTAAAAAAAATATTGGGAACCTCTGGCAAAACATTCTGCGGGTACTGTGGATCGTCCTGTACCTCTAGCGGGTCATTCTGCGGGTACTGTGGATCGTCCTGCACCTCTAGTGGGTCATTCTGCGGGTACTGTGGATCGTCCTGCACCTCTAGTGGGTCATTCTGCGGGTACTGTGGATTGTCCTGCACCTCTAGTGGGTCATTCTGCGGGTACTGTGGATTGTCCTGCACCTCTAGTGGGTCATTCGAGAAGGAATATACTTCCAACTTCCGACCCCCGACCTCCGACTTCCAACTTCCGACCTCGGACACCCGACTCCCGTCTTCCGACCTCGGACACCCGTCTTCCAACTTCCAACCTCGGACCTCAGACACCCAACTTAAGACTTCGTAGCAAAAGGTTGCAATACCTGCAATGCTTTATCTATAGAGGTTACTTTTTCAAAAGTTAGTAATAACCGCAAACCGTTTCGTGTATTTTTTTCCTTCATTTTACAAACTGCCGGATTTTGCTGTACAAATTGTAGCACTCTGGTAAATGCAGGGGTTTGGTAAAAGCCGGATTGTTGGTCGCTAATAAAATAGCCGATCAACTTATTCTGTTTCATAATTATCTTTTCTAACCCCATAGAGGTGGCAATCCATTTTATTCTAACAGAGTTTAATAAATCTTCGGCAGGATCTGGCAATTCTCCAAAACGGTCTACTAACCGCTTTTGGTATTCCTGTAGTTCTTCTTCTTTTTTGATGGTATTAAGTTCGGTATACAGATTTAATCTTTCGGTAATGTTATTGATATAGTCATCGGGAAAAAGCAATTCAAAATCCGTATCGATTTGGGTATCTTTTAAGTATACTTTTTCTTTTTTATCGTCTTTATATAGCTCTGCAAACTCATTTTCTTTAAGCTCTTCGATAGCTTCCGATAGTATTTTTTGATAGGTTTCAAAACCAATTTCGTTAATAAACCCGCTTTGTTCTCCCCCCAATAAATCTCCTGCTCCACGAATTTCCAGATCTTTCATGGCAATATTTAAACCGCTGCCCAGATCAGAGAATTGCTCTAGTGCGGTAATACGTTTTCTGGCATCTTCGGTCATGGCAGAATAGGGTGGAGTGATAAAATAACAAAAAGCCTTTTTGTTGCTACGACCTACGCGCCCGCGCATTTGATGCAGATCAGACACCCCAAAATTGTTTGCATTATTAATAAAAATAGTATTAGCATTAGGTACATCCAAGCCACTTTCGATAATGGTAGTAGAAACCAGAACATCAAACTCGCCATTCATAAAAGAAAGCATAAGACCTTCGAGTTTTTTGCCTTCCATTTGTCCATGACCAATACCAATTTTTGCATCCGGCACCAATCGTTGTACCATACCTGCTACCTCTTTGATGTTTTCGATTCTGTTATGAATAAAAAACACCTGTCCACCACGCTGTATCTCGTAGCTCACAGCATCCCTAATGGTTTCTTCGTTAAATCGTATTACATTGGTTTCGATAGGATATCGATTGGGCGGGGGAGTGGTAATGGTAGATAAATCCCTGGCAGCCATTAAACTAAACTGTAATGTTCTTGGTATAGGTGTAGCCGTTAGGGTTAAGGTATCTACATTTTCTTTTATGGTTTTTAATTTATCTTTTACCGATACTCCAAATTTTTGTTCTTCATCTATAATAAGCAGCCCAAGATCTTTAAATTGTACATTTTTGTTTACCAGTTGGTGCGTACCTATAATAATATCTACTTTTCCTGCAGCCAGACCTTCGAGGGTTTCTTTTTTTTGTTTTGCAGAGCGAAAACGATTTAAATAATCTACCGTTACCGGAAAATCCTTAAGCCGCTCTCTAAACGTTTTTGCATGCTGAAATGCAAGAATGGTAGTAGGAACCAAAACTGCTACTTGTTTCCCATTATCTACTGCTTTAAAAGCGGCACGAATAGCGACTTCGGTTTTACCAAATCCAACGTCCCCGCAGATAAGCCTGTCCATTGGGCGTTCACTCTCCATGTCTGCTTTTACAGCTTCTGTTGCGGTAATTTGATCCGGGGTATCTTCGTATATAAACGAGGCTTCCAGCTCATGTTGCATATAACTGTCGGGATGGTACTGAAATCCTTTTTGTAGCCTTCGCTTTGCGTATAATTGTATAAGGTTAAAGGCTATATGTTTAACTCTGGATTTTGTTTTTTCTTTAAGGGTTTTCCAGGCTTTAGAGCCTAGTTTGTATACCTGTGGTGGTTTGCCGTCTTTGCCATTGTATTTGGTAATTTTATGAAGTGAATGAATACTTAGATACAGCACGTCTCTTTCTCCATAAATTAATTTTATGGCTTCTTGTTTTTTACCGTCTACATCAATTTTTTGTAACCCTCCAAATTTACCAATACCATGATCGATATGTGTTACATAATCTCCTACCTCCAGATTGGTAAGTTCTTTTAACGTGATTGCTTGTTTTTTGGCGTACCCGTTTTTAAGATGAAACTTATGGTATCGTTCAAATATCTGGTGATCGGTATAACAAACTATTTTAAGGTCGTGGTCTATAAATCCCTGAAAAGCAGAAAACACCACCGTTTCATATTGTTTTACATCCAGATCGGCATCGTCAAAAATATCATGAAAACGTTTTGCCTGTTGCTCACTTACACAAAAGATATAATTTTTATAACCAGCTTCCCGATTTTCATTTAGATTTTCAATTAATAAATCAAATTGTTTATTAAAAGAAGGCTGCGGTTTTATGTCAAATTTTATAGCATAATCTGCTTTGGTTACAGGGCGATTACTTATTTCTATTAAAGTGAAACCCAATAACTGTGTATTTAAATCTTGCGAAGAAGCAAAAAGCTCTGCAGGAGTAGCATGTTTTATATCTTTGGATAGTGTTTGAAAAGCTTCTTGTGCTTTTTCGAAATTTTTATCGATTCTTGCCGAAATCAAATCCATATCCTTAGCAAGGATGATAGTGTCTGAAGATATATATTTTAAAAAGCTTTCTCTGGTTTCTTGTATCGCTTTGTTTTCGACATTAGGGATAATAGATATTTTTTTAATCTGGTCGGTAGATAGTTGTGTTTCTACATCAAAAGTTCTAATACTGTCTACTTCGTTACCAAAAAACTCGATTCGGTAGGGTTCGTCATTACTAAAAGAAAAAACATCTACAATTCCGCCACGAACCGAAAACTCTCCTGGTTCGGTTACAAAATCCACTCTTTTAAACCGGTATTCAAACAATACTTCATTTACAAAATCCAGAGAAAGGGTGTCGTTAAGATTAATTTTCAGAGTGTTTTTTTCTAGTTCTTTTCGGGTTACCACCTTTTCAAACAAAGCATCCGGATAGGTAATAATCAGAGCTGGTTTTTTTCTGGAATTGATTCGGTTTAATACCTCGGCTCTTAAAAGCACATTGGCATTGTCGGTTTCTTCGATTTGGTATGGTCTGCGATAACTGCCGGGATAAAAAAGTACATTTTTATCGCCAAGCAATTGCTCCAGATCATTAAGATAATATGCAGCTTCTTCTTTATCATTAAAAATACAGAGAAAAGGTTTTTCAGCTTGTTTAAAACTGTTTTCAATAATAAAGGATAACGACGAGCCAATACTTCCTTGCAGATGTATTTTTGTTTCGGGCCGGGCAATAGCTTTTTGCAGTTTCTGTAACGGTAGAGACTGTATAAAAGTTTGCGAGATTATAGATGCACTCACGTAGCAGATTTTGAGACAAATATAAGAGCAATATCAATTTAAGACAAAGAGATCTTAGATTTCTTGACGTATTTGTGCTACTAATTTGTTAAAATCCTCTTCAGAATTATATACATTAGGAGAAACCCGCATGGCTTTTCCTCTAAAAGAGACAAATATATTTTGTTGTTGTAATCTGGCTTTTAGATTTTCTACATCTATGTTTTCGGGCAAGTATACGCCAAAAAGATGGTGTGCTCTAAAGTTGTCCTCTTCTATAAAACATCCCAGCTCTCTAAGTTCTTGTACTGCCTTTGTAGATATAGTTTTACAGTATTGTTGTATCGCTGCCGGGGTCCATTCTATTAATTGCTCTATTGCTTTAATGAGCATAGGGGTGAGTATAAAATTACTGGATTCTCCAACAGAGTATCGTGCAGCTTTTTCCTGAAAACGGTCTTCATATTTGGTTAATCCGGTAAAATCTTCGCTGTTATAACGATTCATCCAGTTATGCTCTATAGGAGTGCCGTTATTAAAAGCATCACTGTAATATGCCATGCCTATAGAGTAAGGCCCCATTAGCCATTTATATCCTCCACAGATTAGTGCATCCGGCTCTATTTCTTTAACAGAAAACGGTAAAGCACCCACGCTTTGTGTACCATCTATAACCAAATAGCTATTCATGCTTTTGGTTTTTGCCCGTATGGCTTTTAGGTCAAATAAAGTACCATCTGCCCAGTGCACATTACACATTGCTACTACTGCCGTTTTTTTAGAGATTGCATTTAAGATGTTTTGATTCCATTTTGCTCCGCGATCCTTAAAATCTTTTGGCGGTTTTATGACAGTTATAGAAACTTCGTATTTTTTAGCTACCTCTTGCCACGCATACACATTGCTGGGAAACTGCTCGTCTACTAAGATAATCTCCTCTCCTTTTTGAAAAGGGATATTGTTGGCAGCGTTTGCAATACCATAGGATGCCGAGGGTATGATGGCCATGTTTTTATAATCGGGAGCATCTACCAAAGTTGCAAAACGTTGTTTTAGTATTTCTTTTTGAGTAAAAAAATCTTCGGGGGTGATTTTATAAGGTTGTCCTTTTTGAGCAACAGTGTTTAGCCCAACCTGGGTTACGGATTTTAACTGCGGAGACATGTAAGCTCCGTTTAAATAGGTACTATCTTCAGAAAGATCAAACAGGTGTTTTTGTTGTTGCATATATAGTTTTTTTATACGTAAATGGTTAATATCATACAGGGGGTACGACAAATTTCTTTTTTTTAGATTAGAGCGTGACCACAAGGGTCGGGCTTTCCGTTTCAATTCCTCGCACCTCCTTCGTCGGGCTGTGGGATTTACACTATAATCCCTCACGCAAAATTTTAAATCCCTTCGCGGCAAAATACATTGAAGTTTACTTTGCTTATCTATTTTTGAATCCTAAAGCTTCGATTTTGTGCAGCCATTTTTTTCGGTATTCTTCTTTAGATAGCCGTATTGGTCCTATAGTCGTTATTTTTACTTTTTTGACCCCGGTAAATTGCATGGTTAATTTTTTCATTGCATTATGACTGGGGCTTCGATACACCCATTTGTAATACCATGCCGGTTGATCTAATGTACAAATTAATCGAGCAGTTTTTCCTGTTAGATATTTATCCCACCAAACAGAGCCTTCTCTTTTCTTAAAAGCAAACCCGGGAATAAAGGTTCGATCTATAAAACCTTTCATAATTGCAGGAACAGATCCCCACCAAACAGGATATACCCATACCAAATGATCTGCCCATTTTATAAGCTCTTGTGCGTTTAATAAGTCTGGTTCAAGTTCTGTTCTTTTTCGATATCCAAATTGTAGGTTTGGGTTAAAGGTTAACTCTCTTATTTTTATTTCTTTTATCTCGGCCCCGGATTTTCCCCCTCCTGTTTTATATGCTTCAGAAATTGCATAATTGAAACTCTCCTTATCCGGATGCCCATTTATTATCAGTATTTTTTTCTTTTCCATCTTTCTTTTTCAATTTAACTTAAAAATAAGTTTGTTGTTATAAAAGTAGGTATTCAGGGCGCTTTGCAGGTTTTTTTACAGGTTAAAAATTTCTTAATTAAGATGTAGAGCAGAAGTTTTATTTAAAAAAAACCTGTTTTTTTCGTCAGTGTCGGAAGATGAAACTGACATGTATTAATATTGTAGTATAAAAAGGGTAACAAAACTATAGGATAAGACATATAATAAAAAAAGAAGACATTTAATGGTAACAAAATTATGGGATAAGACATATACATAAAAGGAGGATGTCTAAAAGTTGAAAATAGTTAGTCTTCGATACACTCGTTAGACGGATATGTTGCTTTTTAGACATCCTCAAAGAAACTCCATTTTTTTATCTCTGAACGGGTAGGACTAAGTCAGAATAAAATTTTGGAAGTAATGGGTACGGTTACCCCTTTTACGTTCAGCGGTAAGCTGATTTTTTGCAATTCTTAAAATCTTCCCGTACATAAGTATGGGAGGGTTTTTTGATGTAAAATATAAAAATTTTAGGATTTGGACAGGTATATCCATAAAAATAGAAACAGATTGTAAAATATTGTAATAAAAGAGGTAACAAAATTATGGGATAAGACATATACATAATAAAGGATGCCTAAAAAGTTAAAAATAGTATGGTTTATTAGCCTTACAACAGATATTGTTTTTTAGACATCCTCAAAGAAAATCCATTTTTTTATCTCTAACCGGGGTAGGACTAAGTCAGGATAAAATTTTGGATATTAATGGGTAGGGTTACCCCTTTTACGTTCAGCGGTAAGCTGATTTTTTGCAATTCTTAAAATCTTCCCATGCATAAGTATGGGAGGGTTTTTTGATTTAAAATATAAAAAGTGTCAAATTTTAAATGAACATAAAGAACGAAATGTTAATGGATTATAATTTGGTTAACAATTTGAGTATCAATATACGGTTTTGCCATAATGTTTTTATATTTGCGGATTTTTGTAGCTATCCCAAAATAAAGAAGGTGAAATCATAGATAAAAGCAGAGGAACAAAAGCTTAAAAAACAAGAAACCAGATTTTTATTAAAAAGGAAATAACAATATAATTATGAAAAAAAATCTATTTAGTATTCTAATATTTATATCGACGGTTAGTATTGCACAGACTAATACCTTTCCCACAAGTGGAAATGTTGGGATAGGTACAACTTCTCCCTCTTCTAAATTACATATAGCCGGGGATGGAGAAATTATTAAACTTCAAAACACTGCTTATGAAGATACAGAAAACGGGTTTGTTGGTTGGTTAGGGGGTTATGATAAAAGTGGAGATGAAGTATGGTGGATTGGAGAAGGGAGTGGTAATGATAAAGTTTTAGGTTTTTATACAAATAGGCCCGGGTATGACTTAAATATTTTTAATAAACAAAAAGGTATAGTCATTAAAGATAACGGTAGTATTGGTATAGGTACTTCAAATCCAGATAATGTACAAAATTGGCATGGTGCATTAGATGTTCATGGTTTGGAACATTCTAAAATTTTGGCTACCAGTAATACGGGAGGAGTAAAAACAGGGATATTTTCCCACGGTGCTAATTGGAGTGGAATAGTTGGAAGATTAGGCACAGAAAGCAATCATGATTTACGATTAATGGCGGGTTATGGTAGAGATCAATTTACTCTTACCACTAATGGTAATGTAGGTATAGGAACAACTTCTCCTTCTCAAAAATTAGAAATTGTTAATCCTGCTGCTTTTAATGTTAATATGGAAAATCAAGGTCAGGATCATATTTCGTTAGTTTCAAATGATCCTGGAAACGGAGGTTTTTATGGAGGGATTACTTGGATGTCTAGTGATAGAAGAAGAGCAGCAATAGCAGCAACCCGAGAGCATACAGATGCAGATTATGTAGGATTAGCGTTTTTTACACAAGGTACAGATGGCCCTGGTCCTATGGCCGAAAGTATGAGGATTACACGATATGGTAATGTTGGTATAGGTACTACCACACCAGACGCAAAGCTTACAGTAAAAGGAAAAATCCATGCCGAAGAGGTAAAAGTAGATCTTAGTGTTCCCGGACCAGATTATGTATTTAAAAAAGGATATGATTTATTAACCATAGAAGAAGTACAAAATCATATCAAACAAAAAGGGCATTTACCTAATATACCCTCTGCAACCCAAATGGAAAAAGAAGGAATAGAATTAGGGGTTATGAATATGAAACTATTAGAAAAAATAGAAGAACTAACCTTATATACCATTGCACAAGAAAAACAATTAAATATACAAGAACAAAAAAACAAAGAACTAGAAGCACGTTTAGAAAAAATAGAAGCCCGATTAAAACGGTAAGTCAAGAAGCTAAAAACAAAAAAGTTTCAATCACCTGACATCCGTCATCGGTCACCCGGCTTCCGGCTCAAAAACAGAACAACAAAAAAAACCGGACCTCGGTCATCCGGCATCCGGCTTAAAACAGAGAAAAAAACAACCCCGGACCTCGGTCACCCGTCATCC
>NZ_CDSBKO010000036.1:0-60337 GCF_977115655.1 Aquimarina sp. | reverse complement strand
AAAAATATAGCCTATAAAGAATCTAATCAAGATGTACTTAGACGGATGCATACTAATAAATTATTTCTTTTTCATCTATTCTTCGTTAAAAAATATAACTGTAATACAGCTATGCTTGATACCATATCAAGTCTGGCACAAGCTTTTTGCCTTGAATACTTAAAAAATAAATTCAATTTCTATACGCACTATTTCAAAGTTAAAAGGTATAAAAGAAGGTTTCTCTGAAAGAAAAAAAGAGTTTTTGAGAAATCAAAATTGATACTTTTCAGCCTCTTTTTACAAATAGAAAAAGCTAGTTTTCTATCTTTCTTTAATACTTTAAGGCTTGAATTAATAATTCAATTGATTTACTATTTTGAAGTTGTATTGATATATTTTTTTAATATTGGCATTAAAAGTTGAGCCAAAACGGTATTTCCTTTTTCATTTAAATGACCGTTAGATATAAAATAGTTACTTAAATCGTCTGGAAATTCCAAAACATGAAAACGTACAGCTCTTGAATTGTTTTTGTATTCTAAAATTCCATTAAGACGGGTTCTGCCAATATTATTTATTACAACAATATCTATGACTTTATCGAACCCTTGCTCTTCAATTTTTTTAATTACCCAATCTAATTTTTCTTTTTCGAAATCTAGCTTTTTGGACTTCACTTTGGCTGCTCCATAATACTTAAACATATTATAAATTTTAAACATCAAAAGACTTTTGCACAACCTTTTTACTTTACTAGGAAATGAAAGGTATGCTCCAAAACTATTATTTTTTGATTTATAAAATTTAATCGAATCTCCTTCTTTATAAGGAAAATTTCTACCAGGATCATTTTCAGGATTCCTTTTTCCTATATTAACCACTTCTCCTGGTGTCATTACAAAAACAATTTTATCAAAATCCAATGCTTCTATATTTAATAGATGCTCTAATAAAACAATTCCTTGTACAGGAGTCCATACTCCTCCTGACCCTGCATTATTAACAGGGGATTTTAACTCTTTTTCCAATTTTTCAGAAAATCTGTTTTCATTACTCACTCCATATCCTTCGACAAAAGAATTTCCTATAACCAAAGTTCCTCCTTTTGTAAATTCATCATCTCTAAAACCATGTGAATTTATTTCATTTACAACTCCTCCCCAAGGATAATAAATCATCTGTTTTGTATTTTTTTGTCTGGTTACACCATACAAAGAATCCATATCATAATAAATAGGAGGGTCGTTAAACCCTGTATATGGTAATAAAACCTCTTTACCATTACTAATACCCCCAATAATCAAATTAAGAATTTCTAAGATGATTAATCCTGCTATAATTTTTTTTAAGTGCTTCATTTTAAAACTGGAAATAAATAAACTCTGCTTGTATTTCTCTGTTAAGAGAACCAATAATAGCTATTACTAATACCAACCAAACAATTATATGTATTTTATATTTTTTTAAAATCCAAAAATCCAACACTAATAATATTAAAACCAGAATCCAGTCATATACTATTACTAAACTTGAGGTATCAAATTTTATAGAATTTATTCTCCCTATATAATTAACAGCATGAGAGATTGAATTTGCCCTAAAAAATATCCAGGCAACTGTCACTACAAAAAATGTAAATACAATCTGCCCAAAATCTTTAATATACAATAGTAAGTTTTTTTTATTAGAGTTTTCTAAATGTTTTCTATTTGTCCCTAATATAAAGGAAGGTATGAACACCAAAGCATGAATTCCTCCCCATACGATAAAGGTCCAGTTTGCCCCATGCCAAAATCCACTTACCAAAAATATAGCAAATACATTTCTTATCCCTTTTAGCTTACCCACCTTTGAGCCTCCTAGCGGGATATAGAGGTAATCCCTAAACCAAGTAGAGAGAGATATATGCCATTTTCTCCAGAACTCTCCTATGCTTCTGGAAAAGTATGGGAAATTGAAATTTGTCATTAAATCAAACCCAAATAACTTTGCTGTTCCTATAGCAATATCAGAATACCCACTAAAATCACAATATATTTGAAAAGCAAAGAACACAGCTCCTGTTATTAAAGTCCCCCCAGAATACTCTGCATAATTTATAAATATATCATTAACTATAGGAGCCAAAGAGTCTGCTACAACTACCTTTTTAAACATCCCCAAGGTTATTAGTTCTATTCCTTTCAGACCTTGTTCTTTACTAAACTTTCGTTTTTCTAATATTTGTGGCAATAAATTAGATGCTCTTTCAATTGGTCCTGCTACCAATTGCGGAAAAAAGGAAACAAAAGCAGCAAAAGCTACAAAATCTTTTGTTGGCTCAAGTTTATTTCTGTAAATATCTATAGAATAAGACATGGTTTGAAAAGTATAAAAACTGATCCCTACAGGTAATATAACTTGTAACGTCCATGTATTTTCTACAGAATATCCTAATGAAGCTAATAAATCCACCCATGATTCTACAAAAAAATTATAATACTTAAAAAAGCCTAATAGACCCAAATTAAATATCATACTAGCTGTAAGCCATCTTTTTCTTACAGAATCATCCTCAGATTTATGAATAAAAAGCCCAATACAATAATCTACTATCGTACTTAATACAATTAAACTTAAAAATCTATAATCCCACCAACCATAAAACACATAGCTGGCGATAAGAACTAAGAAATTTTGAAGCTTTAATTTTTTATGTACTACAAACCAATATAGTACAAGAACCAAAGGCAAAAACAGAAAAAATTCTAAAGAGTTAAAAAGCATATAATATAATTATTCTTAATTTTTTAAATAAAAATGGGTATCCTATCTATTTGTTTAAAATACTCGATTCAATATTTTGGTTTTCAAATTTTAAACTTATTGCAAATCTTTTAATTGATTTGATAATTCTTTTGTAAACAATTCTGCTCCATCATTATTTAAATGAGAAAAATCATGAAACAATTCTCGCTTATTCATAAACTGCTTAGAGTTAAAAAAATCAATCAAAGGAACGCCTTCCTTTATAGCTATTTCTTTTATTTTAATAAAGGATTCATTTTTAGAATGGTCTACACTATTAAAAGTTGGTGAAGTTACAAACACCAGTCTAATATCCTTGTTTTTTGCGTTGGTTATAAATGATTTTAAGGCATCTACAAAATTATCATCTATCAATTCTACATATTCCTTAACTTTATCTGGATCATTTGTAAGTATATCTTCGGGTTTTATTTTGTTAAACAAAGGGCGGTATCCCTGATAATCTTTTTGTGGAGATATATAATATCTTACTGCATGAACAATTGTTGAGTTCATCTGGTAGGACTTAAAAAATAATTTAAAATCTATCCATTTAGATTTTAGTCCCAGTATTGGCTTTAGTTCCTTACGGTTATCCCTATAATATGGGTGCAAATCACTAAGCCTGTCGTATGCTGATTTTGATTTGAACAAGAAATTCTCATCAATATTCAAAATAATAAACTCTGGCTTGGTTCTCTTGAGTATTATATTCTGAAGAGCTGTATGATACAATAATTGCTGCCCTTCGGCACCTGCATTAAAACATTCTATATTTAATTCTTGTTCAAAAACTTTGGGAACATAGTGTCTGTGTGCATGAGAACTTCCAAATACCAACATTTTTGCATTTGTTTCTTTAATAGCATGTGTAGCTCTTGCGTACTTACCTGTCTTCTGACTAAAAAATATTTGACTTGCGATAGATCCAAACACAAAATCTGCTATCAAAAAGATACATACAAATTTTAATGTTTTGATTGCCGATATCTTATATTCTTTTTTAATCATAATCTAAAATTGAAAGTAAATAAATTGCCCTTCTCCAAATACCCCAAAATATAAAATCATAAAAACAATACCTGCGTATCCCATTAATCTAACCAACTCAAACTTATTTTTAGAAATAGATAAAAAATCAGCAAAATATTCTTTCTTAATTTCAACAAAAAGTAATACTATAATTGCCAAAGTTGCATACATTGAAGCCGCTATATCATCACCACTACCAAAATATAATCTTCCCGGAGATGTAAAAATTGTTTTTATGATATAAAATGCGTTTTCAATACTATTAGCCCTAAAAAATATCCATGCAAAGTTTATGAAACAAAATGTCAAGAATATATTCAAGATCCCTTTTCTTCGTTTCTGAAACAAAAGCGCTTCCAAAATCAAATAAACCCCATTTATAGCACCCCAAACTACAAATGTCCAATTTGCACCGTGCCATAATCCACTAATCAAAAAGGTTAAAAACAGATTAAAAAGCCAACGTGGTTTTACTACCTTGTTCCCTCCTAAAGGAATATACAGATAATCCCGAAACCAGGTTGATAATGAGATATGCCATCTGGTCCAGAACTCACTAACAGAGGCTGAAAAATAGGGTCTTCTAAAGTTTGTCATAAGGTTAAAACCAAAGGTTTTGGCTGTTCCGATAGCTATTAAAGAATATCCGGCAAAATCACCATATATCTGAAATGCAAACAAAACTGTTGCTGCTATAAAACTCAATCCTTCATGATTCTCTATATTGTTATATACGGCATTTACATATATAGCTGCCCTATCTGCAACAACCAACTTTAAGAAAAATCCCCAGATCATTAATTTTATCCCATAGGAAAAACTTTGATATGTAAATTTTCTTTTTTCCAGAAACTGTGGCAATAAGTTAGAAGCTCTTTCGATTGGACCGGCAACTAATTGAGGAAAAAAGGATACAAAAGCTGCAAATGAAATAAAATCCCGAGTGGGCTTAAGTTTTTCTTTATAAATATCTATAGAATATGATAATGTCTGAAAAGTATAAAAAGAGATTCCGACTGGCAATATAACTTTAAGTGTCCACTTATTTTCTGTGACATAACCTAATGAAGCAAATAAATCTATCCATGATTCTACAAAAAAATTATAGTATTTAAAGAACCCTAAAAGGGCTATATTAAAAATAATACTTACCAACAGCCATTTTTTTCCTACTTGTTTGTTTTTAGATTTATAAATCTGAAGCCCTACAAAATAATCAACTATAGTACTTATTGCAATTAAAGATAAAAAACGATAATCCCACCAACCATAAAACACATAACTTGCTATTAATAACAGTATGTTCTGTAGTTTCAATTTTTTATAAACTACAAACCAGTATGTAAAAAATACTATTAGTAAAAAAGTAAAAAAATCAATAGAATTGAAAAACATGGTTAATTATTAATTTATTTATTTTTTAAACCATATAATTTATGATTGCTTATTTTGAGGCATAACTGTTAATATACCATTTTTGAAAACAATAAAATGTCCAAACTTTAAACGTGTTATCTTTTCCTTTTAGGTGATCTTCAACAAGTTTTTTTATGGCTTCTTTTTGAAATATATTTTGACTTTTCAACAATTCATCATCAATACATTTTTCCAAATCTTTGCGTAAAGTCGAACGTAACCAGTCTCCAACAGGTACACCAAAACCAGATTTTGGTTTATCTAAAAAATCCTTAGAAAATTCGTCTTTAAATGCTTCTTTCAAAATGAATTTTTTGTCCCATCCTTTCATTAAATAGTCATCAGGCAACGTATTGGTATAGTTCCATAATTTTTTATTTAAAAAAGGAGCCCTGCATTCTATAGAGCTTAACATACTAGTTCTATCTACTTTAACCAACATATCACCTTCTAAACTGATATGCTTATCTATAGTCCTGTATTCTGTTAGGTTTTTTGGAGAATTTATTTGTGTAACCTCCTTATAGTAGGCAAATGGGTTTGCCTCTATCATTTCGGGCAAAAGATATGTATCTATACTATCAGAAGGGTATCCTAATGAAATAATATCCCAATAATAATTATCCGAATAATCTATTGCATTTATAAGTTTATCTGCCCTGTATCTGATTCCTCTTTTATCATGTTTTGGTTTTATCAAAAGATCATTCATTTTTTTGACAAGGTTATGTGCTATTTCTGGTACTGCCCCGGTATATTTTTTATTGATATTTCCCATGTGGTACTTATTATATCCTCCAAAAACTTCATCTCCTCCATCACCGGTTAATGCTACTTTAACATGTTCAGCAGTTTTATTGGCTACCAAATAAGTAGGTAAAGAAGAAGAATCTGCAAAAGGCTCATCAAAATTCAATAAAATTTTACTTACATTGCTTTCAAGTTCTTTTTCATCCAGAATAAATTCATGGTGGTGACTGTTAATCAGCTTGGATACTGCACGAGCTTTATCGGTTTCATCGTATGATTTTTTGGTAAATCCTATAGAAAAAGTATTGATTCTTGCTTTGGTCATTTTTGCCAAACATAATGAAACGATAGATGAGTCTACGCCTCCAGATAAAAATGTTCCTATTGGTACGTCTGATACCGATCTGCTTATCACACTTTCATTTACTAATTCTTTTACTTTAGATTTTGCTTCCTCAAAAGATACTTTTTGTTTTTTTTCTGATTTTGTTTCTTTTATAGAAATATTTTCAAATTGGTGAGATGCTAAATCATAAGTTATAAAATGATTTGGTTCTAATTTTTTAATTCCTTCATAAATAGTAAAAGGTGCAGGTATATAGGTTAATTTAAAGAACAAATTTAGCCCTTTTCTATCAATTTCAGGAACTGTAGTTATCAATTTCATTATAGATTTAAGCTCTGATGCCCAAATAAACTTCCCTTCTTTTTGAGTATAGTACAATGGTTTTTCACCAAAGAAATCTCTGGCTATAAAAACTTTCCCTTTCTTTTTATCATAGATACTAAAAGCGAACATCCCATCTAATTTGCAGAATGAAGTAGTTCCTTGATGTTCATATAATTTTAAAATAACTTCTGTGTCACTTTGCGTTGCAAACGTGACTCCATCATTCTCTAATTCATTTCTTAATGTTCTATAATTATATATTTCTCCATTAAATACAATTACAGTTTCTTTGTCTTCAGAATAAATAGGTTGTTTTCCTGAACTTAAATCAATTATGGAGAGTCTTCGCATTCCCATAGCAATAGAATACTCTTTTTCAGAATGCATAAAAACTCCATCATCATCAGGTCCACGATGAACAATCCTATTATTCATTTGAGTAATTTCATTTTGTAATTTATCTTTACTCTCTTCTTTTATAGATATAAAACCATTAATTCCGCACATTGGTCTATTAGTTTACTTGATTATTATAAAATTCTTGCAGCATTAGAGCATTGTTTTTAATGTCATAATTTCCTTCAACAATTTTATCTATTGTATTTTCTCTATTATAATTTGTTGACTCCAATATTAATTCTGCCCAGTATTTTGGAGATTGTTTTAAGGATACAAAATTAATTAGTCCTGTAATATCAAGCTCTTTCGAAATTTCATCTGAAGCAAATATTTTTAAGCCAGATGCTTGTGCTTCGATTAGGGTAACCGGCAGCCCCTCATTAGTAGAAGGAAACACAAAAATATCGATAGCCTGAAGTATATCTGGAACATCATTTCTTACCCCTAAAAAATTAACATCATTTTCTATATTTAATTCAATTGCTGTATTTTCAAATTGTTTTCTTTCTCCTGCTCCAACTAAAATCAAGACAGAATCCTTTTTCATATTTTTTATCTCTTTATACACTTGTAAAAGAAATGAGTGATTTTTTTCTGGAACAAAATTACCAACATGACCAATCACTAGTTTCTCTCCTGAATGTAATTTTTCTTTTATTTTTGCTGCTTTAACCGGATCATAAATAAATTTATCAGAATCAATGGCGTTATTAATAATCTTTATTTTGTCCTTATTTTTTTTTCCAAACAACCAAATTCCAGCTTTATCTCCACATGAGTAATAGTGATTTGAATATGCAGGAACTTTTAGTTTAAAAATATTTTGAACAAAAAACCTAAATGCAAACTGTAAACTATGTCTTTTCTTAGAAAAAGGATTAAGGTTTAAATTATATAAACTAGTATGGCTATGTGCGATTCGGGTTTGAACATTGTGTTTTTTTGCCGATTTCAGTACAAAAACACTAAGAGCATTTAAGTGAGAATGTACTATTTGATATTCTGGGTTATTTTCAAAAAAATGATCCAGAGCTTTTTGATATACTGATAAATTTCGAAAATTAATACTCTGCAATCGGTGTATTTTACCTCCTAAGCTTTCAATTTCATCATCAAAGGCACCTCTTTCTTGTCGATGTAATAAAAAATCAAACTGAACCTTAGTTCGATCAATATTTCTATAGTAGTTCATTACCATAGTCTCTGCACCACCTCTGTTCATTATAGTAAGAACTTGAAGAATACGAATAGGTTTCATAATAAATAATTTACTTTTATTTAATCAACTAAAAATATTGTTTGTTGCTCTCTAAGTGTTAAAAATCAAGCTTGAAATTTCTTTTTACTGCATCAAATTTACCATTAGCTCCTAATAATATATCGTCGACTATATTTATTTGATACTCTACATTTTCTCCTAATCTCGCTTTTAGGTTATTCAAAAAATTATCTTTCATTTTTTTATCAAACTTATTATCTATAATTAGATTAACTATTATTACTTGCGGGGAGTCTTGTATGATTTGTCCTTTTACAATTCCTTCTATTCCTTTATAAGCAGTATCCATTCTGCCAACATATCCTTTTTCTTCTGTCCATAAAATATCGTCTTCTCTTCCTATAAGTTTTTCTATTATTGGCATAGCGCAACCGCAGTCACATTTTTTGCCTTCTTCAGATAGTTCTACTGTATCTTCAATATTATACCTAATCAAAGGAGTCTTATAATTTATAAAACTTGTAACAACCAATTTAGCTATTTCTCCAGATTGAGCTGGTTTTCCTTCTGTATTTATAAATTCAAAAACTCCCGAATCTAAATTCAAATGCAAATTCCCATTAATACATTCTGTAATAAACGGACTCCCTTCACTAGATGCATACTGATTATAAACATGGCAACCGAATGCTTTTTCTATTTCTAATCGTTGATAATCATATAGTGTTTCAGCAGTAACGGCAATTGCTTTGGGGGCAAAACTTATAGCTATATTGTTTTTATTAATATATTTACTAATAATATAAATTGCTGAAGGGTATCCATCAATCAACTCTGGTTTAAACTTATTTAATTTTCTTACATAATGTTTTAAATTAACATCTGTTAAATGGTAGGCAGACATTAACATTTGGTTCTCAAAATAATTATAGACCCAAAATGGAGGTTTCTTTGTTTTGGTGTCCACTATCAATCTTCCAGAAAATCGTACTTGTCTACTTTTGGGTGATATACCAATAACATGATGAAATCTTTTCCATACTGCAAATGACGCATTAATAGATTCTACATCTATATAATCTATTGTAGGAGAACCCGAGGTTCCACTAGTATGGCCTATCATTGCTGTTTTCCGTTTTTTGTTTACTATTAAATCGACTTTATTTTTTCGCTCTGTTTTTTTTAGGTCAGGCATCTTTTTAAGGACACCTATCGGGTTTTCTTGTATGTCATTTAATGTAATATCCAACTCTTTCATAATAGGGGCATACCAATCTGAATATTCAAATGCTTCTGAAAGCAATATTGCTAATTTCCTCTTTTGAAAGTTTGTCACTGTTTCAAGATCAGCATTCCATAGCGCAATATGTTCGCTCAAAAAAGATTCAAATTCTTTATTATAGCGTTGCTTGGTGTTCAAATATCCTTTTATGTTTAACAAAATAAACTTAAATGGATATGGTATGCTGTTATATATTTTTTCTTTTATACCTCCCATACTTAATTATTGTTTTGTTGAAGATAAAACTCCTGCATCTGTAGGGTATTTGAATATATATCATACCCCCGGTCAACAATTAGTTTTTGGGTATTACTTCTTGTTGTTATATCCATATCTAATATTTTTTTTGCCCAAAATTCTGGAGATTCTTTTAAAGAAAGAAACTCAATCAGATTAGACAAACGTACTTCTTCTGTAATGGTATCGGCTGCCAAAACTCTTAATCCAGCTGCTTGGGCTTCAATTAAAGTAACAGGCAATCCTTCATAAAAAGATGGAAAAACGAAAACATCCATCATTTGGCATAACTCTGGAATATCTGTTCGAACTCCTAAAAACTCAACTTTATCGTCAATAGAACGAATTTTGGTCTCTTTTTCTATTTCATTTTTAAGTGAACCATCTCCTATAAGAACTAGTTTACTATTAGGGTTTATATCAAGTAATGATGTAAATATTTGTAATAAGAATATATGATTTTTTTGGCTATCAAATCTCCCTATATGACCAATAACAAGCTCTTTATCAATACCTGATTTTTCTCTATACTTTTTGCGTAATACTGGATCAAATCTAAATTTTTCGGTATCAATGGCATTATTCATTGTAAAAAAGGGTGTGCTCTTTCCAAATAACCATTCTCCTGCTTTTCTTCCACAAGAAAAATAATGAGTAGTATATCTATGAATACTTTTCTTTAAATGAAGTTTTATTATTTTTTTAATTACTTCTGGCAAACTTTCCTTCTGTGTAACCAACGATTTTAAACTGACTTTATCCAGTGCAATATGGGCATGCGCAATTCTACAGGGAATATTAAATTCGCTTGCTACCTTTAGAGGAAAACTACTAAAAGTATTTAGATGAGAGTGTATCACAGAATAATCTTGATGTGTATCAAAAAAAATTCTAAGGTCATTATAACTACTTTTTGGAAACAACGGATTAATAGGATCAAGTTTAAATATTTTTCCTCCCAGATGCTCTATTTCATCATCAAAAGCTGCTTTTTCTTTTCTGAAAACTAAAAAATCAAATTGAACTTTATCCTTGTCTATTTTTCTATAATAATTCATAATCATAGACTCTGCCCCTCCCCGGTTCATAATCGTAAAAACCTGTAATACTCTAAAAGCAGCCATTAAAATTCGCCCTTTGTTTTATATCTTATATACAAGTTTAATACTACTCCCAGTGGAATTGCTAAAAAAGTGGTAATTTTTTTTGGGGATTCTTTTATGAATGCAGCATTTTTTGTGAACATAGCACTAGATACATAATGAATGGCATTTTTAAATTGTTCTTTAAAACTTCTTGCTAGCCGCATTCTATTTTTTCTCGAAAAAGCAAACCCTTTTGGATGCCTTCTATATTGTTTAAGCATATTCATACTAGAACCATCTGGTAAATACTCTACAATACAAAAAACTTCATTAACAGGATATAATTTGTAATCCTGATCTATTAGTAAGTATAAATCTCCCAATGGCACAAATCGCTCTCCTTCAAAAATGGGATAAGCAGGATATTTCTTAACTACTTCTGTTCTATACACCAATTTTTTGTCTCCTTTTACTTTATGCTTGTTATAAATGTCATACAAAGTAGTTTTTTTGATATTTTCTGGTATTGGTGTACCTATAATATTTCCTTTGCTATCTGCATCTAATCCAACTATTCCTGCAAATTCTGGTTTATCTTTAACTATATCCCAATTAACAAGGATTTTTTCAATAGCATTATCAGGCATAAAATCATCACTATCTATACAAACATTAAGTGTGGTTTCGATAAGTCTGTATGCAGCATTATGTCCTCCATGCATCCCTTGATTTTCTTGATAATGATATCTGATTGCAATCTTGTTTTCTTTAATCCATGAACCTACCAATTCTTCAGTATTGTCTGTTGAGCCATCATCAATAATAAGCCAAATGAAATCCTGATTAGTCTGCCGTATCAAACTTTGGTAACACTGATCCAGACAATAGGCTCTATTATAAGTAGGTGTAAATACTGTAATAGTTTTCATAATTTTTAGTTTAAGAGTTATCCCCAAAAAAGGTAATACATAAAATAGGTGAATAAAAAATAGACCAACATTACTTTTCCAATGACAAAGTGTTGGTCTTTAAAGAACTGTTGTTTTAGAAAAGGATAAATTATTATTATAGCCATCATGAACCAGGATAAATAAGCAAACCTGTTAGAATAATTAGCTTTAATTACCAAAATCCAAAATCCGTTACAAGTAAGATATGTATTCAGTAATTTAAAATAAACAGGATCTTTATATTCATTTTTCAAAACAAAATACCATCCGGCAAATACTGCAAATGCACTATGAAATAAAAAATCCCATCGAAAACCTGTGCTTGAAAAAGTTCCCTCTTCTGCCTGGCTGGTTAAATAGCCTGCTAACCTGTCATCATCTCCAAAACCCAGATTTGCAAATAATGATACCCATACACTGCCCATAGCCAGCGATAATGGAATACATAATAGCCAAACTTTAAAATAGGTTTTTGGTTCGTTGTAAAAATAGGTAAGTACAAATGCAAGAATAGGTAAAAATGTTGTTTTGTGAAAAAAGGTAGATATCAGGAAAAATATTCCCATTACCACTTTATTTTTATGGTAACTAACTCCCCATAAAAATAAAGAGCATGCAGCCCCATTTCTCATGCCATTAACTCCATAAGTCCAAAATGAAAAAGAGATAACAAACATAATAAAAGCATAATACCAATAGTGTCCAAAAAACTCTTTTGATATCCTGTACATCGGAAAAATATAGATTATAGCACAAATAGTAAAAAAAGTATGTATAGAAGAAAAACCAGCCATAGTCTTCATAAAAACATGCCAACCATAATCCTCTGCAGACAAAATGGGGGCACCTTGACTATATGCTATATAGAACCTATAATAATTTATAGTATCCCCAAACTTATCACTTGGTGGTCTTAGACCTATATGAAGTATCAAAAACAACAACAAAAAATATCCCGTAAAATTAATGTAACTAATATTTTTTGTGTCATTAAGGCTTAAAATACGAGAGTGTAATAGTGTAAAGAGTACTAAAAAAAAACACAAATTAAGATACAATGGATAATACCAATCTAGAGACACCAAAGTATTCATATTATTTTGATTTTTTTTTGCTTTACATCTAACATATATAACTATTCTTTATTGATAAAACATTGCTTATACTAAAGTGGATATCTTACTTATAAAATACCCTTATCATTTTTAAAATAATAAAGAATTGTATCACAAAGGTTCTTGGTAAATATTTTACCAGAAAATTTATCTAAATGATGACCATCATACGTATTATATTCTTCCAATTTGTTATTGTTAAAATCTAAATAAGGTACATTGTTTTTTACCGCTATTGAATCTATAATTTCATTAAATTCTGGGTAGTATTTTTTTTCATATTCCAAAAAATCTGCATCAATAGGCATTCTAACTAAAAACACAGAACCATGCTGCTCTAATTTTTGTACAAGATTATGCAAACTCTGTATTCTGGTTTGAGATAATTTATAATCTTCTCTATTATTTAAAAAAAGATCTATTTGATGTTTCTTAAAACTCTCTAAAGCCTCTTTATTTTTAGGCAAGTTTGTTTCTTCTAACCATCCGTCTTTATGTAAAGTCGATTTTTTACGAAATACCCCCTTAAAATGAAAAAACGAAAGATTTTTAATAAAATATTCATAATTTGGATTAACACATACAAAATTCATGTTATGAGGTGGTTGTCCCTTTTCTCTATATTCTCCTTTTGTATTATCATACCCTTTTTTTGAAGTTAGCATTTCTGGGGTAATAGAAATAATAAAAATTCCATTTTTTGATGTTTCATCCAGTTTTTTCTGAATACTGGTATTATATAGTGGTCCAATTATAGATTGTGCTATAGTAAAACTATAATTGAAAACAGGAAGCTCATAACCTAATTTATCAAAATATTGGTTCATTACACGGGGTTGGATTCCTTGCAAACTACGAGAATCCCCTATGATCATTGATTTAGCTTTAGGAGTCGTAAATTTTTCATAAAAGTAATCGATATTACCTCCATATTTTATTAACACAACTGTTGTTATTGCTAAGCATATAGCAAAAAAAAGCCCCAGTTTAAAAATTAATAATCTCATGATCTAAAATTGAAAATATATAAATGTTTCAGAACTTTTTCCAAAAAACAATATCAATGAAAAAATAAATATATAAAAAACCCATCTAAGGTAAATATTATAATTATGTATTTCAAAATCATGTTTCTTTTCTCGGTTACACCACTCTATTAAAATAAAGAAACCGATCAATATAATAGTAATTATAGTTGTAGAGGCTATAATTATAGAAGGGAAATTTATAATACTCAAAGAAAAAATCCTTTTCAGATAATCTAAACCCATAGCTACATTATCTACTCTAAAAAAGACATCTGTAAGCATAATCAAAAGAAATAGAGATATCATTTTAAACACCTCTTTAATGGAAGGCAAGAGTTTTCCTTTTGCTACAATTTCTGAAGAATTCATTTTACCAGAAAATACTAAGGGTATAAAATATATTCCGTGCAAAAGCCCATATACAATAAATGTACTGTTAGCTCCGTGCCAAAAACCTACTAAAACAAAAGTAATAATAATAGAAAAAATCAACCCTTTTTTTTGATGCCTTCTTAATGTAAATGACAATGGGGTAAAAACATAATCCATCATCCAGGTGGTTAATGAAATATGCCATTTTCGCCAAAAGTCACTAATATTTGTTGAAAAAAATGGGGTCGAAAAATTACGCATTAATTGTATTCCAAATAGTTTGGACACTCCAATTGCCATATTTGAATACCCTGAAAAATCTGCATACAATTGTATTGCATAAAAAAATGTCCCTACTAATAAAGTACTTCCCGATTCATTTTGATAATTGTTAAAAATAGGATTAACAATAGCTGCACAATTTTCTGCTATAACTATTTTTGCAAATAATCCCCATAAAATTTGTCGTAATCCATCTACAAAAAAACCATACGAAGTGTTTCTTTTTTCCTGAATTTGTGGTATAAAACTTGCTGCTCTTTCTATTGGTCCTGAAAGTATTTTTGGGAAAAAGGTAACAAAAACAGAAAATTCCAAGAGGTTTTCACTAGGATCAATCTCTTCATTATAAACATCTGTGAGGTATCCCAAAGTTTGAAATGTAAAGAAACTTATTCCTAACGGTAATAATATTTTTAACGTGCTATAACTTGATTCTGCACCAAAAATATTTAATATTTCAAAAAAACTTTCATAAAAAAAGTTGAAATATTTAAAATATAATAATAATCCTATATTAAATATCAATCCTATATATAGAAAAATATTTTTTTTACGATCTTCTGGGGCTCGATGTATTTTTAGTCCTAAGTAAAAATTAATTAGTGTACTTATAACTAATAATATTAAAAATCGCCAGTCTGCCCAGGCATAAAAAAAGAGGCTAACCAGTAGCAGAAAAAAGTTTTGATAAACACTGGATTTACCAAAAACCAACCAATATAACAGTAATACCGGAATGATAAAGGCGACAAAATCTAATGAGTTAAATACCACAGTTTTTTAAGTTAAATTTTAGACTGAATTACAGAAACCAGTGACCCTAAATTTTTAAGCTTATTTAGATCTCTAAGTTTAAAACGAATATTAAACTCTTCTTCTATTTTTGTTATTATCATCATGTGGGATAAAGAGTCCCAACCATCAACATCTTTGGCAGTCAATTCGTCATGTAACTCAAAATCATCATGTCCTAATATTGTCGTTAATGCATTGCTAATCTTCTCTTTTATAATATCTGCTTCCATATAATTTATAATCTTAACTAAATAATTCTTTTAATTTATTTCTATCAATTTTTCCATTGGTATTAAGAGGAAAACTTTCTGCGAATTTAATTTGGGTGGGAATCATATACTTCGGAAGCTTAGTTTTTAAGTTTTCTAACAGTTCATTTGTTTCAAATATAGAAGACTCTATTACTAATCCAATTTCTGTATTATGAATATTATTGGTAAAAGCAATTGCAACTACATTTATTTTATTTAGGGCAGCTTTAGTATGAAACTCAATTTCAGACAATTCTACTCTAAATCCTTGAATTTTTGCTTGAAAATCAACTCTTCCCAAATACAGGATATCTCCTTCTTTATCTACAGTACACAAGTCTCCCGTTCTATAAAACCTTATGTTTTTTCCATTATATTCTTTATAAAAGAAGGTTTCTTTGTTTTTCTCTTCATTTTTCCAATATCCTGTTGTAAGTTGTTTACCGCTTAGGCATAGCTCTCCACTTTGTCCATGTACTACCTCATTATTATTTTCATCTACAATTATGGTAAATGTATTTTGCATATCCTTTCCTATGGTTAAAACACCGTTATGTGTTTTATTATGCTCTCCTCTTTTGTAGGTGTAATCTGTACAAAAAATTGTACATTCTGTGGGGCCATATACATTTGCTATAGTAGCATTAGGTACACAGGCACTCCACTCTTCTGTAACGTCCAGCGGTAATGCTTCTCCACAAAAAAGACTGTATTTCATTGCAGGGCAATCGATTTCATCAAAATATGGACGTAAATAATGAAGTATGGACGGAACCATTAATGCAAAAGTTAAATTATAATCTTCCATCAATTCAAATATATAGCTATACTTGATTTCATCTTTAGGAATGGTGTACACACATGCACCCTTAAGTATAGGGGCCAAATAGGATACTACAGATAAATCAAAAGTTAGTTCAAACATTTGCAAGCATCTGTCTGTATTATCTATAGTATAATCCAGTTTCCAGAAGGCATCTATAAAGCTTGATAAATTACCAAAAGTAATAGGTACTCCTTTTGGAGTTCCTGTTGTTCCCGAAGTAAAAAATATATATCCAAGATCATCTTCGGATACTGAAACGGGTTTTAAATTAATTTCTGAAACTTTACATTGCTTCGTTAAAATAGTATTGTATTCTGAAAAAATCATATCTATAGAAGAGTCCAAAATAGTACTAATTTCTGCTTGTTTAATTACCATTGTATTTCTACTGGCAGGAAAGTCCGGATGTATTGGCACATAGGCTTTCCCTTCCATCCATAATGCTATAATAGATGCATAGGTATGAATATCATCATTAGTTATTAAACCTACATTAATTTCACTTCTTTTTACAGACGTTTGGATTACTAATCTTATATTGGATATAATTTGTGCAAAATCTTTATACGTATAGTATGTGTTACTAATGCAAAAGGCATTACCATCATAATTATCTTCAATAGATTTTTGTATGTCAAAAATTAAATTCATTCCTTATTTAGTTAATATCGACAAATATTTTTATACCTTTTTTCCATCTTTCTTTATAATTCGTGAAGGGTTTCCAACTACTACACAATTACCTGGAACATCTTTAACAACTACTGCTCCAGCCCCAATTACACTATTATCCCCTATTGTTATTCCTCCTATAATTATTGCTCCAGTATTAACAGATACATTATTTCCTATTGTAGGTCTCTTTCCTTTTTCCTCTCCTACCGTAACCAAATGATTTACATAAAAATTTTCGCCAATAGAATCTGCATTAAGAATAGTACTATACGGATGACCTGTAAGTATCCCGCCTCCTAATTTTGTACTTATATCTATTCTAAAATATTTTTCTTTTCTACAGTACAAATTAAGTACTTGTGCAAATACTCCTCTATTTCTGAAATAAAAAATCGTTCTAAAATCTGGTGAATTTGCTAAAAAATCCAATAGTAATGAAATTTTTCCTTTCTGTACTCCTTTTGACATTGCCCACCTTGCAATGTCTTTATCAATATCTTCTCTGTTATTACTTTTTAAGTATAAAAAAACATGGGGAATCAGCAACAGTTTATAAATGGTAATATATAATCTTCTCATTTTTAAGCCTCTTTAAAGATTAAACTATTAAACATATCTTGCCATATTTTCATTACTTTTTCTACAGTATAGTTAGAAGCATTAATACGCGCATTTACTCCCTTAATTTTACGCTTTTCAAAGTTTTGCATATACTCATCCAGTGTTTTTGCAAATTCTTCTTTGTTATATAATTCAACCAAACACCCATTTTCTTTACTGATTATACTTTTAGGTCCATGTGGGCAATCAAATGAAATTATTGGTAAACCACAAGCTTGTGCTTCTAGCAATACAAGAGGAAAGCATTCGTTATGAGAAGACATTACATATATAGAAGAGGTTAACATTTTATCCATAATATTGTTTGTAGCTCCTTTTAAAATCAAACTATCTTTCAATCCTTTCTCATTTATCTTATCTTGTAACATTTTTTCATAATCAGCATCACCTGTACCGTAAATATGCAGTTTCCAATCTTTATTTTCTTTCTCTGCCATTTCCCAAATATCTACTAATAAATCATAGCCTTTTACTGCTGCTATCCTACCTGCAGATATTACTGTTTTGTTTGATAATTCTGAAACTATATCAGGATAAAATGTCAATGGATTTGGGATAACCACCACATTATTAGTTTTATAATAATTAGCTTCATTATCATTTAAAACAATTAGTTTATCATATTTTTTTTCTACATAATCTGTAAATTTAAAGAAATATTTCTTAAACATATTAGAGTTCAAGCGAGGCTGTTTTTCTATAAATTTTGAAAAATGAAACTCTTTTACTTTTGGAATACCTTTAGCAATAAATGGCATAAAATATGTGTCTGTACTATGACTACATACTACTATAACTTCGGGTTGTATTTTTTTTATTTTTGATCTTATTTTACTAATATGCTTGGGTAATTTTATCAGGTTTACCGGATGAAAATAGGATTTTGATCTATCATAATTAATCTCTATATCATCAAAAATAATATTCTCGTCAAAATCGTAACAAGGTATATTATTCTTCTGTTCGGTAGTTATAATATATATATCATTATCCATTCCTTTAGCCAAATAATTAGCTTTGATTGATAGAACTCTTTCTATACCTCCATGCAGATAAACTTGATCGATAATAAAAATTATTCTCATCTTTGATAATTCTTGGTCATCATATTTTTAAATAAATCATTCCAATCTGAGACTATTTTTTCCGGGAGATATCTTTGCACATCTTTTCTTGCTCTTTTGCCCATCAAAATTCTATTTTCTTTATTTTCAATTAAAGAGTTGATACCGTTTGCTAATCCTTCTATATCATGATTTTCTATCAAAAGCCCATTCTCTTGATCTGAAATAATATCAGAAGGTCCATAATGACAGTCAAAAGAAACACATGGTACTCCATAAGCCATTGCTTCTGTTAACACCATCCCAAATCCTTCATATCTTGAAGACATTACATAAATAGATGCTTCTTTATATTTTTCTGCAATATTTTTTTCGGGAGGATAAAAATTTACTGATGATTTTATCTCTAGTTTATTTGCTAAATCTGTCAAACCCTCTTTTTCGCTAATTGTTCCATAAATATTTAAAGTCCAATCAGGAAATTTTTGTGCAACCAGCTTCCAACTTTGTAGTAACCTATCATACCCTTTTTGATAACTTTGTTTACCAACGGCTAATACTTTTTTATTTGATAAAGTGCTAATATCATGTTCTTCTGGATAAAATGACAATGGATTTGGGATTACCTTTAGGTTTTTCAAATTCCATTCGTTCAGGTTCCCCTTTGTTAGAACAATAAAATGATCATAGAATTTACCTCCAAAATCCATGATCTTGTACTTTAATAAAGTTATTATCTTGTCAAGAACAGATTGTTTACCTTGTTTTATTTCTGCGTTTTTTGAAACATGCCTCTCATATATCATCGGACACGGTTTACCCAAAACTATTGGCACTAATAGACCTTTAAGTCCATCATCACATACTGCAATAACATCTGGGTGTATTTTTTTTACTAAACGCCTCAACTTAAAAATATATCTATAAATATAAGTTAATGGGTTACCTGTAACTGTTATGTTATGATATGTTAGTTTAGGGCTAAAATCATAGAAAAGAGTTTTTTCATCCTGATTTAGGGTAACTACATGCACATCATATTTATATCGATCTGCCAGCATACTAGCTTTTATAGAAAGTACTCTTTCTAACCCTCCGGGACCATCTATTCTGTTAACAATGTATAAAAGCTTCATATACAGCTAAATAATTTATTTGTTTAACTGACTAGTCACCTTTTGCTTTAAAGCATTGGATAAATCATGATGTTTTTCCAAATTTTTGACTATAGTATTTTTACTAATTTTTCCTTCTAACGGAAAATTAGCAGTAAACTCTCCTGTTTTACTATTAATATCTATACGATTAAATAATTCTAAAATCCCATCGAATCGGCAAGAGTCTACAAAGCTATCAAAACCATTTACAAATATCACAGGTGTCCCCAAAGCTAAGCAAGGTAATGCACAATGAATTCTGGATGTAATTACTAATTTAGCTTTTGCATATTTATGCAATAATGCCTCTGCCATCTCAAATTTTTGTTCGTCTGTGAATTGATTAGAAGGCGGTTCTTGATTTATAAATTCTGCTGAGTTTAAAACATCTTCATTTATAAAATTTTTAAGATGTTTGTTTTTTTTGCCTAGCTGAAAGGCTGTACCGTTAAGAACATTTTTAATAGTGTGTTTAGGGCTATAAAAAATCTTTTCTGGTCTTGGATAACTATATAATGGATCTACAATATATATATCTTCTCCTCTTTCTTCATCTGCAACTTTATAAGAATCTAATGTTAGGGTTAAACAGCCTGTAAAATATGCATCAATCCCTTTAGCTTTTAAGGTATCTGCTGTAAATTGATCTCTGCAACCTATAGGCTGGTGTTTTTTAAGATATGCTATTCCCTTTTCACTTAGCATTGCAGGAGCGGCAGTATTATTCATATGAAAAGAAACAAATACTGGATCTATATTTTCTGAAGGCACCCAATTATGAATATTATGTGTAAACCAACCATTCATTATAAGTTTTATAGTATCTCCTTTATACTCTCCTAGTTTTTCTCTATTTAAAAAAGCATCTACTCTGGGTAAAAACTGCTTTGCTGCAAGACTCTGAATATTATCTCCAACATTAAAAAACCTTTTATTCTCAACATAGGTAAGTAATCCGTATTTCATCTCCTTAATATTTGTTTTATTCTATATTAGTATCTTATTTTTCTATATAATTGTTGTAACCAAGGAAACTTATTTCTTATGATAAACATAATTCTTTGTTTTCCTTTATTAGAGGCATTTAATTTTTGCTCTAAAAGCTGATGTATCTTTCCATTTCTAATTTTATCTATCTCCAAGGTCTCTGCTTGTATATCATCAAAAACATAAAATTCATCACTACTTTTTGCTTTCTCCATCAACTCCCACCAAAAATATTGCACACCTCTACTGGCAGCACCAATTTCCAATACTTCATAAAATTTCTTATATACCTTTCCATCTACATTAAACCCATAATCATTTGGATTTTTTTTATTTAAAATTAGTCCAAGAATTGTTCTAAAGCATTTTTCGCAATTGCTACAATTAAACTCTGTTTTTAGTTCAGAATAACAAACTCTTAGTTTAAATTTATTATTAGTTTTGGATGCAAATTGAGCTATTAAATCTACCTTATCCTGTCTTTTAAGATCATATCCATCATGATAAACTCTTACTCCTGATGCCCATGTTATCTTTTCGTCTATCTCTGGGGTAGATCCCCAATCAATATCAATATGATCGGTATATGATGATGCTATATAAATTGAAGTATATTTATAAATAAATGATAACGGAGCCAACGCTCCTATAAGAGCTAATCCATGTTGTACCTTGCCCCACCACCCAATATCTTTGAGTAAAAGTTCTACTTGGTATGTATAAAATACTCTAAGATTTGTTTCTATATATTCCTGATTGTTATTTTCTAATAATTTTTCTGTTTCTATAAAATTGGTAAAATCGTCCCACTGCTTATTATCTTCGATAGCAATATCTGCACCTAAAATCGTTACCAAATCAGGTTTTTTTTCAAAAATCCTGATATAAGTCGCATACGCATCCACTCCACCGCTAAATAACATAGACGATCTATCCCCTTCAATTTTATTTTTTACAAGTTTTTTTGCAATCAATTTACTACCTGTTATAGAAACTGATTCTCTTTTTTGAAATTCTTGCTGTACTAATATCAGGGCATTATAAAAATCTTCATCGACTTGATCTACTTCGACAGTAAACCCTGCATGCCAAGCTATAGGCATCATGTTAGACAAAAATGGAATTACTGCAATACTTTGGGGGATTGTGCTTACATCTATTCCATATTTAGAATAAAGAGGCTTATCTTTATTAAAGAATTTTTCGATTTGAGAACTCGCAGAATACTTATAAATAATTTTCTTACCGCCTTCTGTATATGAAATATTGTGAAGTGTTAATTTTTCCATTACAATTTATTTTCGTTTCCATATAGAAACAATTGGTTTTGCAAATAATTCTTTTTCATAATCTAACATTCCAAAAAAGTAGATTAGCACAACAAAAACAGTTGTATATATACTTCCTTTAAAAATAAAATTTAACCATCCTTCTCCTGGTATATAATTAATAATATAACCTATGGCAACAACAATAATAATGATGAAAAAAGACTTATGTAATAGTTCTTTAAAAAACCGAAAAATATTTAAGCCTATTTTTTTATGGTAATAAAAATTCATTATATTTTGTACTACTAACCATCCTGTTACTAAGCCCGAAATCATACCTATAGCACCATAATCTATTGCTAAAATCCCTCCTGCAATAGCACCAAAAACCATAACTACAAGATATAGGATTGCTTTAAAAGCTAATTTATTCTTAGCTTCAAGAACAGAGTTTCCAAATGCTTGTAGTAAAGGTATTGTGTATGCTATCATTATCATTATCGAAATTATATAGATCTCATTACACTCTCTTGAATTATATCTAGCACCGTTTGCCAGATCTCCACCACCAACCCATAAATTAACAAACTGTTCACCATACAATATAAATGCTCCTAATACATACATCAAAATAATAAATGACAATCTACCTAATTTAATCATCATATCTGTTAATTCCTCGCCAGTAGCATTATTAACAGACATTTGTGTTGCTCTTGGCAAAAAAACGCTAGAGATTGCGGTCGAAAAAGTACCGTAATATGTTCCTAAAGCTATTCCTATTCCATAAATACCTAAAATTTTCGGAAAACTCATAGAACCAAGAATCCAACTCCCTGAGTTCCATTGTAGCATACCTACTAAAGAAAATACAAAAATCCAGCTTGAATATTTGAAAATCTGTATAATATACTTTTTAGACAGTTTATGTAATCTAAATTTAACTTTGAGCTTAACCAGCACATAATAAGCTGATACTGATATAGTAAATATATTAAATATTGTATCTACTATAACAAGTGATATTGCTTTACCTCCAAATAAAAGTACTGCTACAACTGTTATAGATCTTAAAACATACCTTATGATGCCTACTGATTCAGGAAAAACAAATTCTTCATACCCTTTACAAATTCCTGTAAAGATCATTCCTGGAAGTTGTATTGCCAAATTGAAAATTAAAATAGCAAACATAATTTTTGCTATTTCAAGTTCGTGTGCATTAAACTTTGTAAAATAGGAATCTATAAAAAAGTAGAAAATAATACCTAGAACAATAACTAATAACGAAATAACAAAATATAATAATCGTATAGTGGCTAGAAAATTTTCTTCTCCTTCTCTATCTTTTTCGGCTCTATATTTTGCTACAAAACGAACAACTGTGTTTGTTAATCCAAAATCCAAAAGAGCAATTGTACCAATTAATGCTCCAATTGCATTAAATATTCCGTATTCATCTTTACCAATATTACTTACAATAAATGGCGTCATTGCTATTCCTATAATATTGGTAAGTATAATTTTTAAATACGTTAGTAACGCACCCTTTTTTAATTGGTTCAATTTAGTTGGTTTATTAGTTGCTTAAGAGTAAAAACTATTCGTTTATATTATAACCTACCATGTACTTTTTCCTTCAAAATTCCTTTTACATCATAAAGAATTCCGTTTGGCAAAAGCATCGATTTCAAATCAATATCCAAAAATTCGTTATGCGCTACAGTCAAAATTATTGCATGATATTTTTGTTTTGGTAAATCAATAGTAGTATTAAGGTTGTACTCATGCATCACTTCGGATGGATTTGCCCAAGGATCATATACCGTAACATTTGTTCCAAAATCATTTAATTGTTTTATAACATCTACTGCTTTTGTATTACGAACATCCGGGCAATTTTCTTTAAAAGTTACCCCAAGTACTAATACATCTGCTCCTTTTATATGTATATCATGCTTAACCATAAGTTTTATTACTTCTGATGCCACATATTGTCCCATACTATCGTTTAATCTGCGTCCTGCAAGAATTATTTCCGGATGGTAGCCAAACTCTTGTGCGCGTTGTGCCAAATAATAAGGGTCTACACCTATACAATGACCTCCTACTAATCCTGGTTTAAAAGGAAGAAAATTCCATTTGGTACCTGCTGCTTCCAACACATCACCAGTATCAATCCCCATAAGGTTAAAAATCTTGGCTAATTCATTAACAAAAGCAATATTAATGTCTCTTTGTGAGTTTTCTATAACTTTAGCTGCTTCTGCAACTTTTATAGTAGGAGCCAAATGCGTTCCTGCAGTAATAATAGAACGATATAAACCATCTACTTTTTTGCCTATTTCGGGGGTAGATCCAGCTGTAACTTTAAGTATTTTTTCTACGGTATGTTTTTTATCTCCCGGATTAATACGTTCCGGAGAGTATCCTGCATAAAAATCTTTATTGAATTTTAATCCACTAACTTTCTCTAAAACCGGAATACATTCTTCTTCTGTAACTCCCGGATATACTGTAGATTCATAAATAACAATATCTCCTTTTTTTAGCACCTTACCAACTGTCTCACTAGATTTATATAGTGGAGTAAGATCTGGTCTGTTATTTTTGTCTACAGGAGTAGGAACTGTAATAATATAATAATTACAATTTTTAATATCTTCTGTATTTGAAGAACAGTAAAGACCATTTTCTTCTAAACCAGCATCTGTTTTAAGTACCGATTGCAGTAATTCATCTTCTACCTCTAAGGTAGAATCTGTTCCTGAACGTAATTCATTAATCCTATTTTGATTAATATCAAAACCAATTACCGGGTATTTGGTTGCAAACAGTCTTGCCAAAGGTAATCCAACATATCCTAATCCAATAATGGCTACTCTAATATCTTTCATAAGTATCTTATAACGTGTTTTACTAATAGTTAGGGAATTATTTTAAATTTTCCCAATACCATTTCACAGCTTCTTTAAGTCCTGATTTTATATCAAATTCAGGATTATATCCCAAAAGTGTTATGGCTTTATCTACAGATGCTAATGAATGGGGTATGTCTCCTTTACGTTCTGGCCCATATTTCACATCTACATTCGCAATAGAACTATCAAATTCTGCCAAATATTGTTTTAACAAAGAAGTTAATTCATTTAAAGTTGTTCTTTCTCCAAAAGCTGTATTATACACATTATTTAGTGCTTCTTGATTATTAGATACTAATGCTAATAAGTTCATCTGTATAACATTATCTATATAGGTAAAATCCCTTGAAAATAAACCATCTCCATTGATTACCGGAGATTCGTATTTCATAAATTGCATCACAAATTTGGGGATTACAGCCGCATAAGCACCGTTTGGATCTTGTTTGCGTCCAAACACATTAAAGTATCTCAATCCTACTGTATCCAGATTATAAGTTCTTTTAAAATTATCTGCATACAATTCGTTAACATATTTGGTAATAGCATACGGGGATAGTGGCTTTCCTATATTATCCTCTACTTTTGGTAATGCTTCAGAATCTCCGTATGTAGAAGAGCTTGCCGCATATATAAATCGTTTTACTCCAGCATCTCTAGAAGCTACCAACATATTAAGAAACCCTCCTACATTAACATTATTAGAAGTAATAGGATCATTTATAGAACGAGGAACAGAGCCCAATGCTGCCTGATGCAATACAAAATCAACATCTTTACATGCTAAATTACAATCTTCAAGATTTCTTATATCTCCTTCGATAAATGTAAATTTTGGACTTTGTCTAAGTGCTGACAAGTTTTTTTCATGTCCTGTAGCAAAATTATCTAAACCTACTACAGTACTTCCTATATTTATAAGTTCTTCACAAAGATTAGAACCTATAAATCCAGCGGCACCGGTTATAAGTATTTTTGAGGAGCGAAGAAGCTCCAACTGATTTGTGTTCATGAATTATATTTTAACCCCCTGTTTTTTAATTCAAAAGCATATAAAATTTTATAGCCAGCGCAAAATTAAGATATACTTATATAACATACAACATAAGTTAAAGGGGATTTTACCCCTATTTATAATAAATAATAATAAGGTAACTTACATTCCTTGTTTTAGCTACTTAAAAAAGAATTTAACACGCTAAAAAACAGATATTTAAGAAAAAAATGTGTTTTTATTAACTATAACGTTTTCGATATAAATTATTAATATATAATCAAACCAAAAGATCTGTTTCTGAAAATATATTTTGTTTGCGATTCGAGATTCGAGTAAGTACGGACAAAAAATAAAGGAATTAGAAAAATAATTCAGTTATCAAAAGATTGGCTGTCTGTTATCGTTTTTCGAACCCAATCATTTGGTATCATATCGATAGTTAGATTTACACGTTCTGTATCTCCAAGATTATCTATTTTATGTGGATCTGTTAGTTTTAAATACCAACACTCACCCGGCTGCATTGGTACAGGAGTACCATTTAAGAAAAACACTACCTTATCATTTTTAAAGATCGGTATAGTAAGTCTAATTACAGATTTGTGTATTTCCAGAGCAAGAGTAGGATCGGTATGCTCTTTTACAATCGAATAGGGAGCTAAACGCAACAATCTAACCAAAGTAACTTTTGTATGTTTACGAAAAGTATCAACAACACTCGTAAGGTATGAAGATTGCTTTAGCTCATTTGTATCCAGCCAATCTGTCCATGAACCATCTGCATAATCCTCTGCTGGGGGTGGAAAAGGTAATGAAGGGTCTACAATATGGGCAGGAGCGGTTAATGGAATAACATTATAATACTCGAAACTGTCTATCTTCAAAGCTTCAAATTCTGAAAACATTTTACTTGCATCAAAAGAAAACGGCAATTTAATGCGGTCAAAACCCTGTGTTTTTGTCTCTATATCTTGTCTCATTGATCTAATTATTTTATTCTTTACCGAAAGCTTGTTTTTTCTATCTCAATAAAAATAAAAAAACTATTTGACTTAATAATTCGATATCTTCTCCTGCAACATGTATTATACTCTTCTTTTATCTTTTTAATTCTAAAGATTATCTTCTGAGTTTATTGTAATAACTAAAACTCTAATATAGCCAACAACTCATCTTCAAATCTTTTTTTGCCTAAGTATTGAGTTTCTAAATTAGTATCAAATGGAATTGGGGTTTCTAAACTCGCCACTCTTTTTACAGGAGCATCGAGAAATTTAAAACAATTTTCCATAATTAACGCTGAAATATCAGATGCTATGCCTCCAAAAAGGGAATCCTCTTGCAAAATAATAACTTTACCCGTTTTTTTAACCGATTGATATATAGCTTCTGTATCCATAGGTTGCAATGTTCTTAAATCTATAAGATCTGCATGGATATATGAATATTTATCCAGCACCTCTATAGCCCAGTGTACTCCGGCTCCATAACTTACTACAGTAACATCACTGCCCTGTTTAAGTAAAGATGCTTTTCCGAACGGCAAGTTATAATAACCTTCGGGAACTTCTTGCCTAACACTTCTGTATAATGCTTTATGCTCAAAAAACAATACCGGGTTTGGATCTTCTATAGCAGTGGCCAAAAGTCCTTTTGCATCATAAGGAAAAGCCGGGTACACTACCTTTAGCCCCGGGGTCTTGGTAAACCAAGCCTCATTGGTTTGGCTATGAAATGGTCCTGCCCCTACTCCTGCCCCACAAGGCATTCTTATTACCACATCCGCAGATTGGCTCCATCTATAGTTTGATTTTGCCAATAGATTTACAATTGGATTAAAACCCGAGGACACAAAATCTGCAAATTGCATCTCTACAACTGTTTTAAAATCATTTACAGATAACCCATATCCGGCAGAGACAATTCCGGATTCACAAATTGGAGTATTTCTAACCCGGGTTTTTCCAAATTCTTCTACAAAACCTTCTGTTATTTTAAAAACACCTCCATACTCTGCTATATCTTGTCCCATAATCACAAGATTATCATGTTTACGCATACTCTCTCTTAAACCATCCGATATTGCATCGATTAGTCTCAATTCTTTGGTATTTGAATCTGGTACAATCTCCTCATAAATAAAAGTTGTATAAACATCCTTTAATTCCTGATTCAGATCTACTGTAATAGTCTTTTCTGTATTTGCCTGCTCCCAGTGGAGTTCTATTTCCTTCTTTAAAACAGATTGTTGCTCATCATCTTTTTCAACAGATATCAAACCATTACTGATAAGATACTCTTTATAGTTTGTTATAGGATCTTTGGCTCCCCAGTATTCCATCAATTCCTGAGGCACATACTTAGTACCACTAGCTTCCTCATGTCCCCGCATTCTAAAGGTTTTAAACTCTAATAAAACGGGGCGGGGATTCTGTCTTATACTGTTAGCAAGCTCATTGACTTTATCATAAACCTCTAATACATTATTGCCATCAATTATATGTGACTCCATCGCATAACCTAAACCACGGTCTGCAAGATTTTTACAATTATATTGTTCTTCAGTAGGAGTAGATAGTCCATAACCATTATTTTCTATACAAAATAATACAGGCAAACTCCATACCGAAGCAATATTAAGGGCTTCATGAAAATCTCCCTCGCTGGTACCTCCTTCTCCTGTAAATACAGCAGTAACTTTATGATTATTCTTTAACAAATTTCCCATTGCAATACCACAAGCTATTCCCATTTGAGGACCTAAATGAGAAATCATACCTACTATATTATATTCTTGTGTTCCAAAATGAAAAGAACGATCTCTTCCTCTTGTGAACCCGCTGGCTTTTCCTTGCCACTGGGCAAATAATCTGTACAAAGGTATTTCTCTGGTTGTAAATACTCCCAGGTTTCTATGCATTGGCAATATATACTCGTCAAGATCCAAAGCAGCCGTTATACCTATAGATATAGCTTCTTGTCCTATTCCTCCAAACCATTTCGATATTTTTCCTTGCCTAAGCAACACTAGCATTTTTTCTTCAATAAGCCTGGGTTTAAGCATTTTAAAATACAAGGAAACAAGAAGCTCGTCTGTGTATTCTTTTCTATCAAAATATAATTTCGATTTTTCTTTAAAAATATGTTCCATAAAAGAAAATTTGTTAAGTAAATGTACTTATTTTTCTTTCAGAACAAACGTGTCATATATAATACTTGTTAAATTACCTTAAACAATTCTACGAATTAATTAAATTTACTTTCAATTACAGATTATATGTTTAAAATTGACAAATTTGACAGATAATATGTATCCAAAAATAAATTTAGGAGGCCGTTAGGGGTTTTTACCGAAATACTCCTATTTTAGTTCTCCAATACACAAATATTAAGCCGATGAACAATATACCAAGTGTGGATTTAGCAGATTTTTTATCTGATGACTTTTCAAAAAAGCAAAAGTTTGTTAGTGAAATAGGAAAAGCTTATGAAAAAATAGGCTTTGTTGCTTTAAAAAATCACTTTTTGAGTGACAAACTTGTAAATAATCTATATCAGGAAATTAAAAGTTTTTTTGCATTACCTCTTGCTACAAAAGCAAAATATGAGATCGAAGGATTAGGGGGGCAACGAGGGTATACATCATTTGGTAAAGAGCACGCCAAAGGTAAAAAAGAAGGAGACCTAAAAGAATTTTGGCATTTTGGGCAAGAGCCGGATCCCAATGCTAATCTAACAGAACAATACCCGTGTAATGTAATTGTTGAAGAGTTAGAAAATTTTAACATTACAGGAATGGAAGCATACAAAATGCTCGAAAAAACAGGTATTTATGTGCTTAGGGCATTAGCTTTGTATATAGGTCTTGATGAGTATTACTTTGATCATTGGGTTAGTAATGGTAATAGTATATTACGTCCAATTCATTACCCACCTATTCAAAAAGAACCAAAAGGAGCTGTTAGGGCCGGGGCGCACGGCGACATAAATCTTATTACTTTATTAATGGGAGCTTCAACAGGAGGGTTACAAGTACAACGTAAAGATGGTGAATGGATAGATGCAATCCCACAAGAAGATGAATTGGTCATTAATGTTGGAGATATGCTGGAAAGACATACCAACAATAAATTGCGATCTACCATACATAGAGTAATAAACCCTCCAAAAGAAGAATGGGATAAGCCAAGATATTCTATTCCATTTTTTATGCACCCCAGAAGCGACATGAAACTAAACTGCTTAGAAGAATGCATTACAAAAGATAACCCGAAACAGTATGAAGACATAACCGCAGGAGATTTTTTACATCAAAGACTTATTGAAATTGGTTTAATCAAAAAATAGATCCCAGAAATGGATTTACAAGAACAATTAAAAAAATTATTTCCAGATCACCAACCTTTGGAAGAGGAACCAAAAAAAGATCCTGAAAACCAAATATGGATGCAGGATGATCCTATAATTTGTAAATACGAAAAACGAAAAGGAAAACCTGTAACTATATTAGAAGGATATACTGGTGCTGATGAAGATTTTAAAAAATTAGCCAAAGAATTAAAAACTCGTTTAAGTGTTGGTGGAAGCTTTAAAAATGATGCTATAATTATACAAGGAGATTATAGAAATCAAATCATGGAAATACTTGAAGAAAAAGGATTCAAAATAAAACGTGTTGGAGGATAATTCATAACAAAATTGGGAGTTAATACATTACATATTACCAACGGAGACAGTCTTACTCATAGAATACAAGAATTAAATCTTGTTGATGGAGAATTTATGGTCTGGCGCGAAATGCTTTGTGAAGGACCTACAGAAATTAAAATAGAAGAAGAGGTTTCTGTAAAAAAGAGAGCCCTGTTTTTAAAAAAATATTACAGAATCCCTCCTTCTGATTATGAAAAAAAGTTTGTTTCTCAGCTTAAAAAATTAGACAACCTTGCTAAATATGATGAAATTATATTATGGTTTGAATATGATCTGTTTTGCCATATCAATATGATTGCAGCTATAAGCTTATTACTTCGCAAAAAAAATAGAGAAACACCTGTATTTTTAGTCTGCAGTGGCAGAATAGAACATGAAAAAAAACTTTTTGGGCTCTGCGATTTATCCCACAGTCAATTAAAAAAGCATTTGCAGGGCAAAATAAAATTAAGCCATGACGATCTTGAGTTTGCTGCCCATATCTGGACTCTTTATTGTGAGTCCAAACCAGAAAAAATGATAGGACAAATCAAACAAAATTCTTCTTTTGAATATATGTCTATCTGTATAAGAGCACACTTACAAAGGTTTCCTAATATGCTTACAGGGCTTAATGTGCTAGAACATAATATTTTGGAAATGGCAGATAACTATCAAATTAAAAACATAAAACAACTTATGGGGTACGCTCTGGAATACCAGGGATATTATGGATATGGCGATATGCAAATGAAACGTGTGCTTGCCAGGCTTTTTCAGTTTTTTACACAAACAAAAGACCGGCTTTTGTTATCAGAAAGAGGAAAACTTGCTCTAGAATACAAAAAAAACTTTTATAATACGCAAATTTTAAATTGGTATTATGGAGGTGTTAAAAAATATGATTACTTATATAATGACGAAACCCACTCACTGCTAAAATTATAATATGGGTATAGCCAAATCCGAACTAATTCTTAATGAAGATGGCAGCATATACCATCTTCAACTTAAACCAAAACACCTTGCTCCTACCATAATAACAGTAGGAGATCCTGATCGTGTGGATCAAGTAACACAATATTTTGACAAAATTGAATACAAAATTCATAAAAGAGAATTTCATACACAAACGGGATATTATAAAGGACACAGGATTACTGTAATATCTACAGGTATAGGAACCGATAATATTGATATTGTTTTTAATGAATTAGATGCTCTGGTAAATATTGATTTTGCTACAAGAAAACCTAAAAACACACACACTTCATTAAGCATTATACGCATAGGAACATCCGGATCTGTACAACCAACTATTCCTATAGATAGTTTTGTTATTTCAGAAATCGCTATTGGTTTTGATAGTCTTTTGCACTTTTATGATAGCCATCATGTACAACTCCCCGATTTTTCTAAGGCACTAACAAATCATTTAGACTGGGATAAAAACAAATCAATACCATATACCGTTTCGTGGGATCAGGAACTTGGAGAAAAAATGTTAAGCAAACCAATACATAAAGGAGTAACTATTACCAATGTTGGTTTTTATGGTCCGCAAGGAAGAGTTTTAAGACTACCGCTACAAGATAAGCACTTAAATAAAAAAATAGCATCGTTTAAATACGATAACAAAGTAATTACCAATTTAGAAATGGAAACTGCCGGTATTTATGGAATGGCAAAATTATTAGGACACAAAGCTGTTTCTATGAATGCTATTTTGGCAAACCGTTACTCGGGAGATTTTAGCCAAAATCCAAAAAATACTATAAACAAACTTATACAGTATACTTTGAAAAAAATTATAAACTAGAAAATATACTTTAACATAAAAACAAGAAAAACAGTTAGTTCCCTTGTTTTTATGTCTGTCCTAATTAAAATATTAGCCAAATAATACTTTAAGGCTAATCAATAAATTAGTGAGCAACAATACTGCAATAAAAATCACAATGCCATTCTCTACAGAATTATTTTTTAACTTCGCGACTTTTACATCTGTATTTTTATCCTTTAAAAAATTCTTTTTCATAGCAATATTGTTTTTATTTGGGGTTAAATTCTTATTAAAGATATATTTCTTCATAAGAAGGATATACCAAATATACATAAACAAATAATTTTTTATCGTTAAAAAACAATAAAAATCGATAAAAAGCGTAATTTATTAACTTTAAATAGCATGTATACTATAAAAATAGGCGGTGTCCCAGAACATTTTAATTTACCATGGCATTTAAGTATTGAGGACGGAAGCTATCTTAGAAGCGATATACAATTAGATTGGACAGAATATCCTGGCGGTACTGGTGCAATGTGCGAAGCTTTAAGAAAAAAAGATATTGATATTGCTATTATACTTACCGAGGGTATTATAAAAGATATTATAGACGGAAATCCATGTAAAATTGTACAGACCTATATACAAACACCGCTAATATGGGGGATTCATGTAGATGCAAACTCAGACTACACCTGTCTTTCTGAATTAGAAAATAAAAAGGCTGCCATAAGCAGGTATGGTTCGGGATCACATTTAATGGCACATGTTAATGCTCAAAACCAAAATTGGGATACTTCCCTTCTTCAGTTTGAGGTAGTAAGAAATTTAAAAGGTGCCATAAAAGCATTAACAAATGGAGGAGCAGATTATTTTATGTGGGAACATTACACAACAAAACCACTTGTAGATAATGGGATTTTTAAAAGAGTAGCAGATTGCCCAACCCCATGGCCTTGTTTTGTAATAGCAGTAAGAGAGGAAATACTCAATACAAATGCTAAACAAATAAAAACTATTTTAGATATCATCAATATCACTACTATAGATTTTAAACACATACCCAGTATTCATAAAACATTGGCAAATCGCTATGACCAAAAACTAGAGGATATTCAAAAATGGTTAGAACTTACAGAATGGAGTCAATCACTAATTAAAAAAAATACTCTGGTAGAAATACAAAATCATTTATACAACTTAGACATAATTAATAAAAAAGTAGCTCCGGAAAAGTTGATTTTTGAATTATAAAATCAAAATTGACAGAAAAAACATGATACCATAGGTAGGGTTTATACAAAACAAAACGTTATTTAATCAAACAATATTTTACAAATTTAAGATTAAAAGTAAGATATAATTAATAAATCCAATGAACGCTTATGTTATAATTAATTCTTACATATCTGTTTAGCAAACATACATTTGAATAAAATATTTTTGTACATTTGCACCGCCTACCCCAATGATATGAACTAATTATTAATGTATAAGCAACCATTTTGGTTTTAATGCATCTAATGATTAACTAACAAATCTTTTATGGTAACTTTTTTAATAATATTAGCAGGTCTTGTCGCTTTCAATTTTATTTTACTAAAATTGAGTACTCAATCGGTAGATTCCGATAAAAACAAATCGCGAAAACAAGAAAACAAAATCAATACTATAGGCGGTAAATCATCTGTAGAAAAGTCAAAATCTTCTGAGATTCCTAACGCTGCATAAATTGATAGCCAGCCACAGCAAGCTTTCGAAGTATGCTTCTGAAAAACATACACTTGTTCTCTCAGAAGCAACCCTTGGGGAATTAAACCCTCAATAAGAAGGGCTAATTTACCATTTTATTGGTATTTGATTTGTTTCGAGCAAATATGCATTGGATTGACTAAAGTGTTTATTTCCAAACCAGTACCCTCTGTTTGCACTCAAAGGAGAAGGATGTCCGGTCGCCAAAACATAATGCTTTGATTTGTCTATCATGTTGCCTTTTTTCTTGGCATATCCTCCCCATAGTAAAAATACTACTTTACTCTTTTTATCAGAAATAGCCTGGATAACAGCATCTGTAAATTGCTCCCATCCTTTGTTTTGATGAGATCCTGCCTGGTGTGCCCGCACAGTTAAAGTTGCATTTAATAACAAAACCCCTTGTTTTGCCCAACGTTTCAAATTTCCTGTTGAAGGAACAGGTAATTCTAAATCGGTTTCAATTTCTTTAAAAATATTTATTAACGAAGGTGGAATCTGAATATCATCGGCTACCGAAAAACATAAACCATTAGCCTGCCCTGGTCCATGATATGGATCCTGACCTATTATCACCACTTTAACATCCTCAAATTTACAATAATCAAACGCTGCAAAAATTTCAGATCCTTTTGGATAACAAGTCCCATTTTTATATTCAGTTTTTACAAAATCTACTAACGTATTAAAATATGGCTTGCTAAATTCGGGTTTAAGTTGCTCTTTCCAGGAGTTTTCTATATTTACATTCATATTGATGTTAAAAAATTATAGCAATTGTGTACTTTTGTAAGTTCTAAAATTGATCGAATATAACCCAAAAATAGGGTAAAAAAAAGTATGATTCGCATTTCTAAAAAAACACTGGATGATCTTGAATTTGATATAGTATTAAATCAAGTTGCAGAATATTGCACTACAGATTTTGGTAAATCAAAAGTATTGCAGATTATCCCTTTTAATACCAAAGAGTTACTTGATACAGCCTTACAGGAAGTATTTGAATATAAATCCTCATTTTTAAATGATTCCCGAATTCCGAATCATGGGTTTGATACTATTTCCAAAGAAATTCGATTACTACAAATAGAAAACGCTTTTTTGGAAGCTTTTAACTTAAAAAGAATAATCTCTATAAACATAACCACTAATGATATACTGTTTTTTTTAAGAAAAAACAAAGAGTTCTATCCAATTTTATATCAAAAATCTTCTGAAGTTCCTTTTACCAAAGAAATTATTGACCTAATTGAAATGGTGATCGACAAATTTGGAGAAATAAAAGATAATGCCTCCCCTGCCTTACAAAATTTGCGAAAAGAAATTAATAGTGTACAAGCCAGACTTAATGGTAGTTTTGGCAAAGATTTGTCAAAATATAACAGCTTAGGGTATTTGGATGAAATAAAAGAGAGTGTAGTCGAAAACCGAAGGGTTTTGGCAGTCAAAGCAATGTATCGCCGTAAAGTAAAAGGCGCTATTATGGGCAGCTCCAAAACTGGTAGTATAGTATATATAGAACCAGAAACTACCATACAATTTAGCAGGGAACTTAACAATTTAGAATACGAAGAACGAGAAGAAGTTGTAAAAATACTTAAAGAGCTAACCAACAAATTACGCCCGTTTACAGAACTTTTACAGCACTACCAAGAATATCTAAGTGATATAGATGTTATTTCTGCTAAATCTAAGCACGCCAATCAACTTAATGCCATATTACCCAAAATAACCGAAAGCAGAGAATTAACTATTATAGACGCGTACCATCCATTATTATACCTTAATAATAAAGCCAAAGGAAACAAAACGTATCCTCAAAGCATTACTTTGGATCTTAATAACCAGATAATTGTTATCTCTGGTCCAAACGCAGGTGGTAAAAGTATTACTTTAAAAACAATTGGGCTATTACAAGTAATGCTGCAAAGTGGCATGTTAATCCCTGTACATGAATATAGCAGAATGTGCTTGTTTGATATAATCCTTACCGATATAGGAGATAATCAATCCATAGAAAACCATTTAAGTACCTATAGTTATCGATTAAAAAACATGAACAATTTTTTACGAAAATGTAATGATAAAACATTGTTTTTGATCGATGAGTTTGGTACCGGTAGTGATCCCGAACTAGGTGGTGCTCTGGCTGAAACTTTTCTCGAAGTTTTTTATGACCGGGGATCTTTTGGGATAATCACTACGCATTATGCAAATTTAAAAATGCTGGCCAATGAGCTTCCAAATATGAGCAACGCAAATATGTTATTTGATTCAAAAACATTAGAACCCTTATTTAAACTATATCTGGGTGAAGCAGGAAGTTCATTTACATTTGAAGTGGCTCAAAAAAATGGTATTCCTTATAGTTTAATCAACAAAGCAAAGAAAAAAGTAGAACGGGGAAAAATTCGTTTTGACAAAAGCATTGCAGACCTGCAAAAAGAGAGATCCAAACTACAAAAAACTACATCTTCTCTTAAAAATAAAGAACAAAAAGCAGAAGAAGAAAAAGATCGTTTAGAAAAAACAAACGATCGCATTCAGAAAAAACTCGAAAGCTATCAGGAATTATACGATAGTAATCAACGTATGATTTATTTAGGTCAAAAATTAGATGATATTAGTGAAAAATACTTCAACAATAAGAAAAAAAGAGAATTGATAAATGAATTCTTAAAAATTGTTGAAGTAGAAAATTCTAAACGAAAAAAATTAACCGTAAAACAACGCAGGGAAGAAAAAACAAAAGAACAAAAGATTGTAAATGAAATAAAAGAAAAAGTTGAGGTTATTCGGGAAAAGAAAAAAGAAGAAAAAAAGAAAGAAGAAAAAATTATTGCTTTACAACCAAAAGTTATATTAAAAGTAGGAGACAGAGTACGAATGATAGACGGAAGATCTATTGGTACTATAGACAATATCGAAAAAAAGAAAGCAATTGTTAATTATGGTATTTTCACTACTAATGTGGCTCTAGATCAATTAGAGTTTGTAGAAAGAAAAAAATAAAACATGTATGGAAATCTATCTTTACCTAAGTACCTATATCTTTCTTATTATTGGCTTATCTATATACATATCCCGGTCATCATCGCACGAAGACTTTCTTATTGGCGGAAGAAACAAAAACACCTACGCCATTTTATTCTCCAAATTTGCAGGTGCTATTGGAGTAAGCACTTTAATTACCTACACTGGCTATGCATATAAATTTGGTTGGGGACTATTTGCTATGTCTCTAGGATCGGTAGTTGGGTATTTGTTATTTGCGTTTTGGGCTTCTCCCAAAATAAAAAAATTATCTGTACAAGGTAATTTTTACACTCAGGGAGATTTACCTGCTTTTGTTACAGGTAATAAAAACACAGGAACCATCACCAATTCTATAACCATAGTCGTTCAATTTTTTTGGATATTATTATCTCTGGCAGGTGGCGCAAAGATTATTGCTTTTTTTGAAATTTTTACTTACGAAGTTGCACTGCTTATTACAGCAGTTGTAGTTATGGTATATGTAGTTTTTTCAGGGTTTAAAGCTGTTATTATCACTGACATTTTTCAAGGAGTAATCATTATAGCATTTTTATGCATATTAATTTATGGAATGTTTGACAATAAAGATTTTGGCACTATTATTAGTAGTACTACAGACAAAAATGTAAGTATTGGAAGTATTGCAGGTCTGGTTTTGTATGGTGGCTTATCCGTTTTTGGATTAGCAGACCGATATCAACTTTGCTATGCTGCCAAAAACGAAAAATCACTAAAAAAAGGATTAGGACTTGCTATTGTTCCTGTTTTGTGCATAGCTTTTTTATTGCTTTTGATCGGGCTATATACCTATATTCAAAACCCAGACTTAGATCCCGATACCGTATTTGTTTATGCAATGCAAAACTTTATAAAACCATCATGGCTACCATTTTTATTTGTTCTTTTTTTTGCAGGTTTAATGAGTACTGCAGATACCTCAATTTTTGCAGTGGCATCACATATAGTATCTAAAACAAAAAATAATCAAAAAGTAAAATCCTTGAGATATGCCACGATTGCCACTGTTTTTATTGCTGTTATGGTCTCCTACTTTTGGAGAAGCATTGTAGATATTACTATCGTAGGGGCCGCACTACGAATGACCCTTGCAATAGCAATGATCTATGTAATCCAACAAAAAGAAAACAGTGGTAGATTTATTGCAAGTGCTCTAGGGGGTCTTTTGGGGTTAATAATAGGCATACTGATTTTTGGCCCTGCTCCTACTATTGCCATAACTGTACTTTTAGGATCATTACTAGGGTTAATCTATAAATCCAAAAGTCCAAAAAAAAACTAATTTTATAAGATTACCAATCTTAAAATATGGATAAGAACTTCCTGTTAAAGAATCCTTAAACGATAAACCTGAGAATTTAATCTTTATATATTTGAAGGAAATCAATCAAAAATTGCACCAATATTATGCGAAAATTACTTTTTGTGGCTTGTATTCAAATTCTATTTCCTTGCTTTATACAAGGACAGCAACCCAAAAAACCCAATGCCTCAGAAATTTATCAAGCTTTACAAAAACTTAATTTTTTAGGGTCGGTCTTGTATGTTGCAGCGCATCCGGATGATGAAAACACTCGTTTAATATCCTATATGTCTAATCATACAAAAGCAAGAACGGCATATTTATCTTTAACCAGAGGGGATGGAGGACAAAATTTAATAGGTCCCGAAATCAGAGAACAATTAGGCGTAATACGAACTCAAGAATTATTAGCAGCCCGTAGAACAGACGGTGGAGAACAATTATTTACCAGAGCAAACGATTTTGGATATTCTAAACATCCAGACGAAACACTATCTATATGGGATAAAAAAGAAGTATTGAGCGATGTAATTTGGGCTATCAGAAAATTTAGACCAGATGTAATTATTAACCGTTTTGATCACAGAACACCCGGTAGTACACATGGGCATCATACCTCTTCTGCAATATTAAGTACCAAAGCTTTTGATATGAGTGCCAAAGACACAATTTATCCGGAACAATTAAAATATACAAAAACGTGGCAACCCAAACGCCTTTTTTTTAATACATCCTGGTGGTTTTATGGTAGTAAAGAAAATTTTGAAAAAGCAGACAAAACAAAACTTTTAGAATTTAATACTGGGGTATATTATCCATCCTTAGGGCTGTCAAATAGTGAAATTGCCTCTTTAAGTCGCAGTCAGCATAAATCACAAGGGTTTGGTAGTACAGGTAATCGTGGTAAAGAAAGTGAATATATAGAATTAATTAAAGGAGAATTACCCAAAGATAAAACTAACATTTTTGAAGGAATCGATACCTCCTGGAATCGTGTAAAAAATGGTAAAGTAATAGGAGATATACTTTTGCAAGTAGAAAAACTTTTTGATTTTAAAAATCCTTCCACCTCCATACCAGAACTGGTAAAAGCCTACCAATTAATCCAGCAATTAGAAGATGAACATTGGAAAGAAATAAAATCTAAAGAGATTCTTGAAATAATTGCATCCGTATCAGGGCTTTATCTTGAAGCTGTAACTACAGATATTAATACCACAAAAGGAAGTGTAGTATCCATAAAGGCAGAAGCTATAAACAGAAGTAATTCTAATATGACTTTAGAATCTATCCAAATTTCTGAAATAGGAATTAATGATTTCCCTAAAAAAGCTTTAGAAAACAATACCAGCAATACTTTTGAATTTAAAGGAAAGGTTCCCAACAATTTTGAGTACACCAATGCGTATTGGCTTAATAAAAAAGGCTCGTTGGGAATGTATCAAGTTACTGACCAAAAATTAATAGGCAAACCAGAAACAGAATATAAAATCAAAGCTGTTTTTACTGTAACGATAGAAGGAATTACTATTCCGTTTACCAAAACTGTTGTATATAAAACCAATGATCCTGTAAAAGGAGAAATATATAAACCTTTTGAGATCATTCCGGTTATATCTGCCAGCATTAAAGACAAAGTAATTATTTATGCAAATGGAGCTTCAAAACAAATACCTGTCAAAATAAAAGCAGGAAAATCCAATATTACAGGTACAATAACCCTTTCTCATCCCGAAGGTTGGCAAATTACTCCTACAAATTTAGATTTTAACCTTTCACAAAAAGGAGAAGAAAAAATAGTAGTTTTTGAACTTATCGCTCCAGAAAATCAAAGTGAAGGGTATATTTCTCCTGAAATAAAAATCGATAATGAGGTATACTCTAACGAAGTTGTTACTATTGATTATAACCATATCCCGTATCAAACAATAATAATACCTTCTGAAACCAAAGTAGTTCGGTTAGACATAAAAAAGAAAGGGCAAAATATTGGATATATTGAAGGGGCCGGAGATACCGTTCCTGAAAGTTTACGACAAATAGGATATAAAGTTACCAGTATTGATCCAGAATCTATTACTACAGAAAACATTAAATCGTATGATGCCATAGTTGTTGGAATAAGAGCTTATAACACGATAGACCAATTAAAATTTAAACAGCAATATTTATTAGAGTATGTAAAAAACGGCGGGAATTTAATACTGCAATACAACACCAATCATAGTTTAAAAGTAGCAGACAATTTAGGACCGTACCCCCTTAAACTATCCAGAGATCGTGTAACCGACGAAAATGCAAAAATTAATTTTTTATCACCAGAACATCCTGTATTAAATACTCCGAATAAAATTACAGATAAAGATTTTAACGGTTGGGTACAAGAACGAGGGCTATATTTTCCTAATGAATGGTCTAAAGACTATACTCCTATCCTATCTACTAAAGATGCAGGAGAAACAGAAAAAAAAGGAGCTCTTTTGGTTGCCAAATACGGAAAAGGATACTATATCTACACCGGATTAAGTTTTTTTAGAGAGTTTCCTGCGGGAGTACCTGGTGCATATCGCCTATTTGCAAATATGATATCTTTGGGAAAATAAAAGAATAACAAAATTTAGAAAATTTAATATGGAAAAGGTAAAAGGAAAATTAAAGTGGAAAAAATTATACACTGCTGTATTAATAATGAATGCCATATACATTCTGCTTTTCTACTTAATTACCAAAATCTATTCCTGATTTCCTTTTTAGATAATTATCCTTTACCACCAATAAATTAACTTAATCAATCAATCACTTATGCAAACCATAGACTGGATCATACTCTTAGGAACCCTACTTTTTATAGTACTATATGGTGCCTGGAAAACCAAAGGAAGTAAAAATGTCAAGGATTACATACGGGGAGGAAATGATGCACATTGGTGGACTATAGGATTATCTGTCATGGCAACCCAAGCAAGTGCTATTACTTTTTTATCTGCTCCGGGACAAGCATTTCATGATGGTATGGGTTTTGTGCAATTTTATTTTGGTGTACCTATAGCAATGGTGGTGATTTGTATTGTTTTTATTCCTATGTATCATAAATTAAATGTTTATACTGCTTATGAATATCTCGAAAGTCGATTTGATTTAAAAACCCGAAGCTTAACCGCTATCCTGTTTTTAGTACAAAGAGGGTTAGCTGCCGGAATAACTATTTTTGCACCATCCATAATTTTATCTGCTGTTCTAGGATGGGATCTAATGACCTTAAATATTATAATTGGTATTTTGGTTATTATATATACCGTATCAGGAGGAACAAAAGCGGTAAATATTACCCAAAAACAACAAATGGGCATTATTTTTACAGGCATGTTGGTAGCTTTTATTATTATAATCAGCTATCTCCCTGATGAAATAACATTTGCCAATGCTTTGGATATAGCCGGAGCAAGTGGTAAAATGGAAGTTCTTGATTTTTCGTTCGATCTTAATAACCGTTATACCGTATGGAGCGGTCTGATTGGGGGAACATTTTTGGCACTCTCCTATTTTGGAACAGACCAAAGCCAGGTACAACGATACCTAACTGGTAAATCTGTAAAAGAAAGCCAGCTAGGGCTATTACTTAACGGGCTTCTTAAAGTACCTATGCAATTCTTTATTCTTTTGGTTGGAGTTATGGTTTTCGTTTTTTATCAGTTCAACCCCTCTCCTTTAAATTTTAACCCTGAAGGAAAACAAGCAATTATAAATTCTGAATATAAACAACAATATACAGAACTAGAAAACCAGCTTGCCAAAATTCGTACAGACAAAGACCTAATCATCAAAGGATATCTTGCCGATCCAAAATCAAACGATAAAAGTTTGCTTCAAAAACTTAACAAAAAAGAAAAAGAAACTCGAAATGCGGCAAAAGAGTTGATAAAAAAGGCAAAACCCAATATTGAAACCAACGATAAGGATTATGTTTTTATTCATTTTATACTTAATAATCTTCCCCGAGGATTAATAGGGCTTTTATTAGCAGTAATATTATCTGCTGCCATGTCCTCTACTGCTTCAGAATTAAATGCTTTGGCTTCAACTACGGCCATAGACTTATATAAACGCAACATAAAACAAGAAAAAAGCGATCAACATTATGTCTCTGCCTCCAAACTATTTACATTGGGTTGGGGTATAATGGCTATTATAGTAGCCTGTTTTGCTAATTTATTTGATAATTTAATTCAACTGGTAAATATTATAGGATCTATTTTTTACGGAAACGTGCTAGGTATATTCTTATTGGCATTCTTTATAAAATTTGTGCATAGCAATGCTACTTTTATTGCTGCTATTATCACTCAAATTGCCATTATTTTAGTTTGGTATTTTGCAATATTCAGGCTAGAACAAATGGGATTAAAACCCTATGTTGGTTTTTTATGGCTTAACCTTATTGGTTGTGCCCTTGTTATGGGTATCGCTATTGTTATACAGCAATTAATAGGTTCAAAACCAAAAACCACCACCTAATGCATTCAAAAAAACATATAAATTGGGGTATTTTGGGCTGTGGTAAAATAGCACACAAATTTGCCAAGGATTTAAAATTTGTTTCTAATGCCAGACTTTATGCAGTAGCTAGCAGGGATCCAAAAAAAGCCCGGGATTTTGCTAATGTATATTCCTCTGTATTCTTTTATGAAAGTTATGAAGAAATGGCAAACAACCCTGATATACATGTTATTTACATTGCTACACCTCATGTTTTTCATTACAAGCATACTTTGCTGTGTCTAAATCATAAAAAAGCTGTTTTATGTGAAAAACCTTTTGCTATGAATCTTTCCCAAGTCGAAGAAATGATTGCCACTGCAAAAAAAAACAATGTATTTTTAATGGAAGCTCTTTGGACTTATTTTTTGCCGCATTATCAATATGTTTTGGATATAGTGACCAAAAAAGAGCTTGGAAATATTAAAAAGCTAACAGCCGATTTTGGTTTTACAACTACTTTTGATCCCGAAAGCAGGGTCTTTAATAAAAAATTAGGAGGAGGAAGTCTCCTGGATGTAGGAATCTATCCATTATTTGCAGCACTAAGTTGTATTGGATACCCAGACGATATAACAGCTCATGCAACCATAGGAAAAACCGGGGTTGATGAAAACTGTACTATTCAACTACATTACACAAACAGCGTAACCGCTTCTTTATTTAGTGCTGTTACCCAAAAAACAGATACCCAAGCCATTCTGGAATTTGAAAACGGAACTATCACCATTAATAGCCGTTTTCATGAACCATCCTCTGTTACCATTATTAAAAATGGAATTTCTAAAAAAATAGAATTTGATGTGATTACCAATGGTTATAATTTTGAAGCTATTCATGTACAAGAAATGATACTACAAAATCGTACAGAGAGCACCATAATGAGTTTCGAAAAAAGCTTACAATTAATAACATTATTAGATGCTGTTAGAAATAAAATAGGACTACACTATACATAAAAAAAGTAAAAACACATCCCCCCGTCCTTTTATTACTATGCAAAATAAATATCCAAAAAAACAAGCTTACCAAGCACAATCCTGTAAATATATTTTGGTTCAAATACAAACCTTCAGGTAGTTAACCCCACAAAGGATTAATAGAATTTAACTTGGGTTATCAATGTCGTTAAGTTAAGAATTTAAACTATGGATTTAAAGCTTGTTAATGATGGATTCCAGTCCAATTCTTCAACGGAATGACAAAATAACCAAAACACAATGCTTTCTGCTTGTCGTTCCAGCGTAGGCAGGAATCCATGAAGGAAGTAAAGGGGTATTTTTCTTTTACAGATATTTAATCCTCAAAAAGATACAGCTTAACTTAATGACATTGCTTGGGTTATGCAATAGAACTTCATAATAAAACTTTGAGAGACTTTGAGATATCATAAATACAATGATTTCTTAGTTATAACAACAGTCTACCCTAAGTTTATCGAAGGGCTATGATTAAATTAAAAAACCAAGTGTAACGATTGTATTTGCAGTAGATTAAAGGTGTAATAGATTTTCTATTACATAATCCGGATTAAACATTAATACAGCATTAACAAATTATTTTTTTATCTATTCTTTATTAAAAAATATAACCGTAACTATACTTTGTCATAGATCAGTACAAGTGCTATACCCAATGCCGGATCAAGTTAGAAAAAAAGCTTTTGTCTTGAATACTTAAGTTAAAATGGTATAAAAACAAAACTAATAGATATTCTTAATACCACATAAATCATTCTTTATTAAAAGCTCCTGTGAAATTCGACTTTTTATCCTATTTTTGGAACACCAAATAACAGAAAAGAACCATGCCGACAAACACCATAGATCCCAATACATGGGTAGATAAATATAGTGATTACTTATTTAACTACACCGTCGTAAGAGTTGATGATAAGGAAATTGCACAAGATCTAGTTCAAGAAACGTTCTTTGCCGGGCTTAAATCCATGAAAAATTTCAAAGGTGAAGCTAGTGAGCGTACTTGGCTTATTTCTATTTTGAAAAGAAAAATTATTGATCACTATCGTAAAATTAACAGTGCCAAAGGCAAAGCAGAAGTAAGAATCAATTACAGTTCTGACTCTGAGACAGAAGGAGATTGGTTGGAAGAAAGAGTAGCAGATCCTTTTGATGGCAATGCTGATACCGAGATTGAAAATAACGAATTAGGTTTGGCCATACATAATTGTATGGAAAAATTGCCTCAAAAACAAGCCTTGATTTTTAAAATGAAAACAATACAAGATTTCGATACCGAAACTATTTGTAATGAATTTGATATTACTGCGTCTAACTTATGGGTTATCATCCATAGAGCTCGTACAGCAATGGCAGAGTGTTTAGAAAAAAATTGGTTTTAGAAAAAAATGAGTAAGAAAAAAGGATTTTTTGTAAGTTGTCCTGATGCTAATCACTTTTGTGATAAGAATCAATATAAAGAAGCTACTTTTTGGGAGAAAGTAAAACTAAATATACATCTTATATATTGTAATGCTTGTAGAAAATATTCTGCAAAGAACAACAAATTAACCAAGTTAATCAAAAACACAAAAGTAATCACCATCACCCCTTCTGATAAGGAAATTATGAAGGAAAAACTAAAGCAAAAAATGTCTGAAAAATAGTAATATTTTGATTCAGCATATCAGTCACTATAAAGTAAAATGATTGTTTAGAAATAGTTTAATGGAGTCTACTAATAAGTTATTTATATCCTGTGAAGAAGCAAAATACATTTGTGATAAAAATCAGTATGGAGAAGCCTCTTTGATTGAGGTCATAAAACTTAATATTCGCTTAGCTTATTGTAAAGTTACACGGGCATACTCCAAAAGAAACACCAGATTAACCAAAACCATTAAAAGCTCTAATATCAAATCCATTAGCCCTGTCGATAAAGAGCGAATGAAACAACAAATACAGGAAGAATTAACTAAATAATTCTTGTAAAACAATAACTATTATTAGCCACATTACAGGTATACTTTCTACCCAAAACGAACAATAATATTCAGATTGTTTTTTTTCTGTCCCCCATAAAAAAAGCAGGCTTATTGTGGTTATGATGATAGTGCTTAAAATTTCTATAGAAGACAACATGTCGGTTTTTAATGCAGTAAGCAGTAAAAAAATAACCAGTAAAATACTCCCAAAAACTTTGGTTCTGGTAACCCCTATTTTTTGCGGAATTGTTTCTAAAGCAACATCATCATACTGAAGATCTCTTACTTCAAAAGGCAACATCATTACCACTATAAATAAAAAACGCTGAATCATTTCTATTAAAAAATCGAAACTTAAATTCCCTTTAATATGAACTAACGGAACCAATACCGTTATCCCTGCCCAAACCACACCAATAATAAAAATTTTTATCCCTGCAAGACTTCTCAAATTTTTCTTATTAGGAAAAACAGGCACAACATACAATACTGTCAATACATTAAAAGGAAGCATATATATCAATGCCTCTGCCGAAACCTCTTTAGCAAAATAAATAAACAGAATACAACTTACAATCGTTAAAACACGAATCCCTTTCATAGACTTGGTTAATCGTCTGTGATATAGTTTAGATACTTTAGAGTATTTCACAAAATTATATGCGGTGATTGCTCCTAAAAAACTAAATAAAAGAAAATAATGCTGACCAGAAATTCCAAATTTTATAAATGTAACCTGTACCAGAGCACACATAGCTATCGCAACATGAATACTTCCATTTATGTAAAATCTGAATATACTTTTAAGGGTTTCCAAATTAAAAAATTAAGGGTATGTGTTAACAAAAGCCGAATTTGGTTAAAAACTAGTTATATCTAGGTTAATTAATTGTGAAAGTTTATTAATTTAATATGTATTTTTGGCGTCTCAATTTCAACTGTTTTTTCGCTATGAAAACTGATTCTTTCAAATTGCGTCATATAGGTCCATCAACAAAAGATCTTGACGATATGCTAAATATAATTAAAGCAGACTCTATAGAACAATTAATTAATGAAACTGTTCCGGATGATATTCTCTTAAAAAAACCGCTTAATCTTGATTTTGCAATGAGTGAGCAAGAATACTCGGCACATATACAAAAACTTTCTGCCAAAAATAGTGTATTCAAAACCTATATTGGTTTAGGATATCATGAAGCTTGTTTACCAGCAGTCATTCAACGTAATATTTTAGAAAACCCGGGATGGTATACTGCATACACACCTTACCAGGCAGAAATTGCACAAGGCAGGCTAGAAGCTTTATTAAACTACCAAACCATGATTTGCGATCTTACGGGAATGGAGTTAGCAAATGCTTCTTTATTAGATGAAAGCACAGCTGCTTCTGAAGCCATGACTATGTTATTTGCCATGCGCTCCAGAGATCAGAAAAAAAACAATGCTAACAAATTTTTTGTTTCTGAAGAAATATTACCACAAACCCTTTCCTTACTTAAAACAAGAGCTATTCCTCTAAATATAGAGTTAGTTGTAGGCGATCATCAGCTTTTTGATTTTTCTGCAGAATTTTATGGTGCAATTTTACAATACCCTGGTGTATCAGGACAAGTATATGATTATGCCGATTTTGTAGAAAAAGCGCATCAGGCAGAAATTAAAGTAGCTGTAGCAGCAGATATTTTAAGTTTAGTATCTCTTAAATCCCCAGGAAGTTTTGATGCAGATGTTGTTGTAGGAACCACACAACGTTTTGGTATCCCTTTAGGATATGGAGGGCCGCACGCTGCATTTTTTGCTACACGAGAAGAATATAAAAGAAATATTCCAGGCAGAATTATTGGGGTTACTCAAGATTTAAACGGAAATCGTGCCTTAAGAATGGCACTACAAACCAGAGAACAACATATAAAAAGAGATAAAGCAACCTCTAATATATGTACAGCACAAGTTCTTTTGGCTGTTATGGCAGGAATGTATAGCGTTTATCATGGTCCGGAAGGCTTAACTTATATAGCATCAAAAGTAAATTCTTATACAGTTACCTTAAGTAATACTTTAATCAATCTAGGCTTTGAACAACTTAACACAACTTACTTTGATACTATTCGTGTTAAAGCAGATGCTAATAAAATAAAAGAAATAGCTGAAAAAAGCGAAGTTAATTTCTATTATCCAGATTCGAAAACGATTTCGATATCCTTAAACGAAGCAACTACTTTAGAAGACCTTAATACAATTATTACCATTTTTGCTAAGGTCGCTCAAAAAAACGTACCCTTTATTAAGGAGGTTACTACAACGAGTAGTATTACAGAAAATCTAAAACGAAAAACAGAGTTTTTAACAAACGAAGTCTTTAACAAGTATCATTCTGAAACAGAATTGATGCGTTATATCAAAAAACTAGAACGTAAGGATTTGTCTTTAAATCATTCTATGATTCCTTTAGGATCCTGTACAATGAAATTGAATGCAGCCTCAGAGATGCTCCCGCTTAGTGATCCACAGTGGGCTAACATTCACCCTTTTGTTCCAATAGCACAAGCTGAAGGATATCAAAAAGTCCTAAAAAAACTAGAAGATCAACTTACAGAAATCACAGGTTTTGCTGCCACTTCTTTACAACCAAATTCTGGCGCACAAGGAGAGTTTGCCGGATTAATGGTTATTCGTGCTTATCATGAATCCAGAGGAGATCATCATCGTAACATCTGTTTAATCCCATCCTCTGCACATGGTACTAACCCGGCATCTGCAGTTATGGCTGGAATGACAGTAGTTGTTACCAAAGCTACCCAAGAAGGTAATATCGATGTAGAAGACCTTAAAGAAAAAGCCCTAAAACACAAAGATAACCTTGCTGCCTTAATGGTTACATACCCATCTACACATGGTGTATATGAATCTGCCATTAAAGAAATCACTAAAATTATTCATGACAACGGGGGGCAAGTATATATGGATGGTGCAAATATGAATGCCCAGGTTGGTATAACAAATCCTGGTGTAATAGGAGCTGATGTATGCCATCTTAACCTGCATAAAACTTTTGCAATACCACATGGTGGTGGAGGTCCCGGAGTTGGTCCTATTTGTGTAGCAAAACAATTAGTACCGTTTTTACCAGGAAATCCAGTTATTACTACCGGAGGAGATCAAGCAATAACCGCTATTTCTGCAGCACCTTGGGGATCTGCTATGGCGTGCCTGATATCCTACGGATATATAACTATGCTTGGAACTAATGGATTAAAAGAAGCTACACAATATGCTATTTTAAATGCCAACTATATTAAAGAACGTTTAAATGGTCATTATAGTGTCCTATATGAAGGAGAAAGAGGAAGAGCTGCTCACGAAATGATAATCGATTGCAGGCCGTTTAAATCTAATGGTATAGAAGTTACCGATATTGCCAAAAGATTAATGGATTACGGTTTTCATGCTCCAACAGTTTCTTTTCCTGTAGCAGGAACTATAATGATAGAACCTACAGAAAGTGAAAGTAAAGCAGAACTGGATCGTTTCTGCGATGCATTGATTTCTATTCGGCAGGAAATATCTGAAGCTAATGCTGAAAACCCTAATAATGTCATGAAAAATGCACCTCATACTCTGGCAATGCTAACCAGTGACATTTGGGATTTTCCGTATTCCAGAGAACAAGCAGCATATCCATTGCCCTATATAGCCGACAACAAGTTTTGGCCTTCAGTACGACGTGTGGATGATGCGTACGGAGACAGAAATTTAATATGCACCTGTGCTCCTATAGAAGAATACATCGAAAATGAAGCATAATATACAATAACCCCAGTAATCTCACGGGGGATTATAATTACAGGAGAGGTAACTACAAAGTTGCCTCTTTTTGATTAGCCTCAAAAAAACATGAAAGATATTACATCAAGAAAAGACATAGAATTTTTAATGCAAGCTTTTTATAAAGATGCATTTATTAATCCTGAAATTGGAGTATTTTTTACTGAAATCGCAAAGATAAATCTCGAAGAGCACATTCCTGAGATCACCGATTTTTGGGAACAACAGCTATTTAGAACAGCAGGCTATAAAAAAAACGTGATTCAAATTCATAAAAATTTAGATCATAAAAAAGCAATTCATAAAATCCATTTCGACACTTGGTTATCACTATTTCGAAATACCGTTGATGCAAACTTTAAAGGAGAAAAAGCAGAACTCATTAAAACAAGGGCTTTATCTATTGCTACAGTAATGCAATTAAAAATAAGGTAATCTTTATCGTTTCCAATCCAATTAATATTACAAAAAAGAGGTTGAGCATCGTAAAAACTATTATGCGTGCATAATAATTAATTATCAAAAGTTTACCTTACCTTTCCAAATTAATTAACTGATAGTAAATGAGTATTAAAATAACTGGTACAGGAAGCTATATTCCTGAAGAGATAGAAAAAAATAAAGATTTTATCCGTCATAATTTCTTTACCGAAAATGGAACGGAAATTATTGGTGAAACCAGTAATATAATAGACAAATTTAAAAAAATTACTGGTATTGAAGAGCGTAGATATGCATCTGGTAATCAAAATACTTCGGATCTGGCATTTCTATCCGCAGAAAAAGCAATTTTAAACTCGAAAATAGATCCCGAAACATTAGACTATATTATTGTTGCACACAATTTTGGAGATGTAGATAAAAATACTTTTCAAGGAGATACTGTACCTAGCATAGCAGCAAGAGTTAAACATAAATTAAAAATAAAAAACCCATATTGTGTAGCCTATGATGTCCTTTTTGGATGCCCTGGTTGGATAGAAGGAGTTATACAAGCACAATCTTTTATCAAAAGTGATATGGCTCAAAAATGCCTTATCATTGGTGCAGAAACCTTATCTCGCGTGATAGATAAACATGATCGGGATTCTATGATCTATTCTGATGGATCAGGAGCTATAATTCTGGAAAAGACAGAAAAAACAGGAGGGATTATATCTTCAATAAGTGCTTCATACACCTTAGAGGAGTGTAATTTTTTATTCTTCGGAAAAACAAATAACACCCTATCTAAAGATCAAAATAAATATATTAAAATGTATGGGCGAAAAATATATGAATTTGCCTTAAACAAGGTCCCTAATGCAATGAAAGCTTGCTTGGATAAAACCGATTTTAATATTTTAGACATAAAAAAAATACTTATTCATCAAGCAAATGAAAAAATGGATGAAGCCATTGTAAAAAGATTCTACGAGCTTTTTGATCTAAATACTCCCGATGGAATTATGCCAATGAGTATTAAAAATTTAGGAAATAGTAGTGTCGCTACCATACCTACATTATTAGATCTTATCCTAAAAGGTGAAATAAAAGATCAATCTATTAACCAAGGAGACCTTTTACTTTTTGCTAGTGTAGGAGCAGGTATGAATATCAATGCTTTACTCTATCAATTTTAATCCATATTTAAAATTCTTTTTTTTAGTTCTACATTGTAATCTATGTAATTCCCTATTTTTACATTTACAATTTCTGATTTAAACAATATGTACGAAGGAACCTTTCCTCATAAACGATATAAAAAAACTCTAGAATTTCTAAGAGAAAACGTTCCTGCCCCTGCCTCTGTTTTGGATTTAGGAGTAAGAAATCCATTTACAGAATTTATGGAAAAAGAAGGATATACCGTTAATAATACCTCTGGTGAAGATCTGGATATAAATACAGAAGCTGTAAAAATAAATAATGTGGATATTGTTACCGCTTTTGAGATCTTTGAACATCTAATTGCTCCTTTTAATGTATTAAAGGATATCAAAGCCAATAAATTAGTAGCTTCTATACCTCTAAAACTATGGTTCTCCCCTGCTTATCGCAGTAAAACAGATATGTGGGACAGACACTTTCATGAATTTGAAGATTGGCAGTTTGACTGGTTACTGGAAAAAGCAGGATGGAAAATTATAGCAAGAGAAAAATGGACACACCCAATAAAAAAAATTGGATTTCGTCCTGTATTAAGGTTTTTTACTCCTAGATATTATATAGTATATGCAGAAAGAGTTAAAAACTTCTAATATATCATTTTTTAATTTTGCAATCTGCAACTTCAGGATAAAATCAAGAGGCATCCTTCTGAAAACACATTTTATTTTCGAGGCAAACCTCAGGGATTAAAAACACAAAAACGTACACTATTTCGTGAAAACATATATTGTCATACCTACCCATAATGAAGAACGTTTTATAGCAAAAACGTTAAACTCTTTGGTATCACAAACTCTAATGCCTAAAAAAATAGTGGTCGTTAACGACAATTCTACAGATAACACCTGTGCTATTGTAAAGGATTTTATCCATCAGTATAACTTCATCAGTTTGGTTCACACCAATGCCTCCAGAGATCACATGCCAGGCAGTAAAGTTATTAATGCTTTCTACAAAGGTTATGCTACACTAGATAAAGATTATGACATTATCTGTAAATTTGATGCTGACCTTATTTTTCCTAAAGATTATTTAGAAAAAATAACAACCTCATTTAAAAAAGATGGTAGCCTTGGTATGGTTGGTGGATTTTGTTATATTCAAAAAGATCAAAATTGGGTATTAGAAAATTTAACCAATAAAGATCATATTCGGGGTGCCTTAAAAGCATATCGAAAAGCGTGTTTTGAAAATATAAATGGGCTTAAACCTGCAATGGGATGGGATACCATTGATGAACTATTGGCACAATATCATAATTGGACCATCAAAACCGAATCCCAACTACAGGTAAAACACTTAAAACCTACAGGAAATTCTTATACCCCAAAAGCAAGATATAAACAAGGAGAAGCTTTTTATAGTATGCGATATGGTTTTTGGATCACCCTTATTGCATCTATAAAATTGGCCCTGCTCAAAAAACAACCCGTATTGGTTATAGATTATTTGACAGGTTATTTTAAAGCAAAAAGAAAAAAACATACCTTTTTGGTTTCTGAAACAGAAGGAAAATTTATTCGCAACCTTAGATGGAAAAAAATGAAACAGAAAATATTTTAATAGTATTTTAGTAATAGAAAGCAGAATTGTTTTATTTTAATTTTATCGCAATAAATAGTAGCACATTAAAACATAAACTCATGAAAATCAAATCACTTATTTTATTATCAGGCTTCACCATATTTCTGGTTTCTTGTAACAAAAATAGTAAAGCAGAGGATGCAAGTTATGTTTTGTTTTCTGGTAAAATTAGCAATACTATAGAAAATGAAATTAGCGTATATGGCAACAGCAACAACTTCAATAAAATAATCCCAATACATCCTGACGGCACATTTTCAGATACTTTAAGAATTGAAGATAATGGTTCTTATAGTTTTATAATTGGTCAAGAACAATCTAATATGTATTTAAAAAAAGGAGATGAATTAGAACTATCCATAGATACTCAAAGATTTGACGAGAGTATTGTATACAAAGGTAATGCCGCAGATGTAAACAACTATTTGGCTGAAATATTCCTTGTAAAAGAAAGTTTTATAAAAGATGGACCTAAAGGTCATGAGGAACTTTTTAGTAAAGAAGCTATAGAATTTAAAGAAGAAATTCTTAGACAAGAACAAGTAAAAAATGAGGTTCTTAAAAAATACAAAAATCTGGATTCAGAATTTATAGCAGCACAAAAAAAAGAAAATCATTATGACTATTTATCTAAACTTAATGAGTATACACCTAATCATCGTTACATTACAAAAAATGAAGAATACCAAGTCCCAGATGGCTTTTTGGATGAATTGAACGATTTTAATATAGATATTGCCCAAGACTTTGATGCCTCAAACGCATATAAAAGACTAAGTATTTCTATCTTTTATAGAATTTCTGAAGAAAAAGCAGGCAAGGACAGTATTTCTTTTAGTAAAGCATTAATGGATAATTTAGCTACGATTAAAAGTGAAAACATTCGAAATTCTTTTATAAAAAATATAGCTTATGAAGTATCTCCTGAAAATGAAAATGCAAGTGAATTATATTACATGCTTATGGAGACATCGGAAGATGAGGAATTCAAAAATGAATTAACTGCTAAATTTGAAAAAATAAAACAGTTGGTAAAAGGAAATGAATCTCCTGTATTTTCTAATTATGAAAACCATCAAGGAGGAACAACCTCATTAAGTGATCTTAAAGGAAAATATGTATATATTGATGTATGGGCAACTTGGTGTGCTCCTTGTAAAGCCGAAATACCTTATCTTAAAAAAATCGAAGAACAATATCACAATAAAAATATTGAGTTTGTAAGTATCTCGGTAGATCGAAAACAACAATATGATATCTGGAAATCTATGGTCAAAGACAAAGAATTAGGTGGTATACAATTATTTGCAGACAATAGCTGGTCGTCTCAATTTGTTATAGATTATAATATTGAAGGAATACCACGCTTTATTTTGATTGATCCAAACGGTAAAATAGTAAGTGCAAGTGCTCCAAGACCATCTGACCCTGAATTGTTAAAAGTTTTTGAAGGATTAGATCTCTAAAAATAGAAAACTATATTTTTATTTTAGTTAAGTAAATCTCAAAAAAAGACAAGTCTGTCTTTTTTTGAGATTTGTTTTTATATATTTGTAATATGAAACACTCTTTGGTCAGACAACATATTATAGAAACTGCTTCGGATCTTTTTTACCGCAAAGGATATAATCTTACCGGGATAAATGAGATCATAAAAGAAACAGGAATTGCAAAAGCTACTTTATATAACCATTTTGCTTCTAAAGAGGATATTTGTATTGCCTACTTAGCTCATAAAAATGATAGATTTACAAAAGATATAAAATCATTTGTGTATAGCGCAAATAAAGGAAAAGATCAACTATATGCTTTGTTTCATTTTCTTGTTGCTTTTTTTAACGAAAAAGGTTTCAACGGGTGTTGGTGTTTAAATACTATTGCCGAAATACCAAGTGAAAATCAAAAAATAAGAAAGAAAATCCAGGAACAAAAAGAAGTTTTCATTTTATTTATTAAAAAATTAATAGAAGATAATTATAACCAAAATGAAGATTCAAAAAACGAAGAGTTGGCCAGAAAAATCTATTTAATCTATGAAAGTTCGATTGCCGAAAGCAAATTACATCAAAATATCTGGCCTATTCAATCCGGATTATCATTATGTAAAAGCATATTGAATTAAAAAAATTTATTCGAAAAAAGACAGACTTTTCTGTCTAAATTTAATTTACTTAAACATAATAAAAAAAAATGACACTATTTAAAAACAAGACAGCCTTGGTTATTGGAGGAACAAGCGGAATTGGTAAAGCAACAGTAAACACTTTAATTGAAAGAGGAGCTACAGTGCATGTGGTAGGCAGAAACATTTCTAAAATACAAGATGCAAATAATGTAATTAAGCATCAGGTTGATATTACCAACACTTCTAATGTAAATGAATTAATAAATACTATTTCTAACTTAGATCGCTTAGATTATTTGGTAAATGCATCTGGTATTTTTGGTCCTAAATCATTTTTAGAGCATACTCTAAAAGATTATGATTCGTATCAAGATCTTAACAGAGGATTCTTTTTTATTACTCAAGCTGCTGCAAAAAAGATGAAAGAAAACAATAGCGGATCTATTGTTAACGTAGGCTCAATGTGGGCGAAACAAGCTGTAAAAGCAACACCTTCCTCTGCTTATTCTATGCAAAAAGCAGGTTTACATTCTCTTACACAACATCTGGCGATGGAACTGGCAGATCATGGTATTAGAGTAAATGCTGTATCTCCTGCCGTGGTAGAAACCCCTGTTTACGACAGTGTTTTTGGCGGACCTGATGAAGCAAAAAAAGCTTTGGTTGGATTTAACAATTTTCATCCTATAGGAAGAAACGGCACCCCACAAGATATTGCCAACAGCATAACCTTTCTTTTATCGGATCAAGCATCCTGGGTTACAGGAGCTATTTGGGATACCGATGGTGGGGTAACTGCAGGAAGAAATTAATTCATCAAAAAAAGATTAACTATGTACGATATGAATAACCTAAAACAATTAGGTGTATTAAGCAAAAACGCTTCTGGAGCAATAAAAGTATTTCAAAATGACAGTATTATATTACAAGAAAGGGCTGTACCTATATAATATAAAGAGTTAATGGCTGTTGCCGTAGCATTAACCACACAATGCTCATATTGTTTAGAAATACATAAAACAAAAGCCATAAATGCTGGTGCAACTCAAGAAGAACTTGCTGAAACCACGTTTGTAGCCGCTGTATTGCGCGTTGGTGCAGCTGTAGTTTATGGAGTCCACCTTATGGAAAAATGATACAATCCAGGGTTAAAAAATTAAAGAGTAAAGTCTAAAAAAAAACAGACTTTACTCTTAATATAAAATATCTTATGAATTATTCTAAAACAAAAGACAATACATTTCCTGTAGCTCCATTAGGGAAAGAAATCCCTAGCATTGCTGAAACAGTAGGTGCTATATCTGGTATATATGTTTTATGGGTAGTACTCCCTTTTTTAATACCATGCCCAAAAAACAACAATGGCACATGAGTATCATAAGGTAATCCGCTACCATGAGTAGAACCAGTTTTTGAATGAGAAACAGTAGCAGGGTCTAAAACAACCACAACATCGCCACTTCTTTTTTGGTTGTACCCTTTCTGTATTAACCTAGCAATTCCCGAAGAGTATTCTGTGTTTTCTAACTGACTTCTGGTAAACACTTTATCAATTTGATTTTCTTGCAGTACAAAATGAGCTATTGCTTTTTGTAAATCTGCAGAAACCACTTTATTTTTTCTTAATGCTTCGTAATTAAAAAACACCTGATTATTAGATATGTTTTCAATAAGACCTTCTGCCTTGAATTCTTCTTTTACAAATAATTCAATTTTTTTGATAAAAACATCTGTATCAAAATAACCTGCAGGAATTTTAACCGATTGTAAATAAGCAGGTACATTAACCGCACCGTGATCTGCTGTTAAAAAAACAGTGTACTCCCCTTTTCCTACTTTAGTATCCAAAACATTCAAAAAACGCTCTAAATCTTTATCCAACCTCAAATAAGTATCTTGAATCTCTTTAGAGTTTACTCCAAAATCATGTCCAACATAATCTGTACTCGAATAACTTACGGTAAGAAAGTCAGTAATCTCATCTGCCCCTAATTGTTCCCCTTCAATTGCCGCAATTGCAAAATCTGTAGTTAAACTGTTTCCAAAAGCTGAATATTTAATAATATCAAACCCAGAATTTTGATCTTTTAGTTTTGTTAAATCATAAGGAAATGTTACTGTTTCTTTCCCTTTAAAGCCGCCTTCAAATTCATTTTGATCTGCACCACTTTCTGTATATGTTTTAATATCATATAAAGTATTCCATACTTTAAAATAAGATTCTGCTTTATCTGAATCATTAAATTGTTTAACCCAATCTGGTAATTCATTACGATAATAAGTACTTGTTATCCAATTACCTTCATCTTTACCTCTAAACCAATATGCCCCGTTAGCAGAATGACCAGCTGGTAAAATAGCACCACGATCTTTTATTGCAATACCAATTGTTTTTCCTTTTAATTGTGTATGTAATCTATTTTGATCTGCTACAGTAGTAGTTTTCATTCGTCTAGGAGACATTCTTTCCAACTTACTATCTGATCCAACTGCCATAACTGTAGAATCGCCTGCACAGTATACTATTTCTTTACCAAACTTATCATACCAGTTATTTGAAATTATACCATGATTCTGCGGTGTGGTACCAGTATAAACAGAAGCATGTCCTGGCCCTGTATATGTAGGCACATAATTAAAGTGGTTATTCTTACAATTAAAACCATCATTGATCATACGTTTAAACCCCCCATCTCCAAATCTGTTATAAAAACGAGTTAGATAATCATACCGCATTTGATCCACTACTATACCTACTACCAACTTTGGAGAGTTTTTTATATTAGGTTTTTCCTGTGATTTGCCTGATATACTATACAATACAAAAAATAGAATCAAAAATATTTTTTTTACCATTACTTTTTTTATTTAGATCGTAAAAATACTATTTGCACAAATGTAAAACTTTAATAGAAGGTTAAATGCTATAGATATTTTTTTTTCTATTTTAGCTTCTTCAATTAATATGCATGTTTTACTTAGACGATATTGGTCGCTATTTTTTAATGTTAAAAGGAGTTTTTAGTAAAATGACTAAACGCTCTGTACTACGCAATCTTATTTTTAAAGAGATCGATGATTTGATTATAGGTTCTTTAGGAATAACAATTTTTCTTGCTTTTTTTATTGGTGCCGTAGTTGCTATACAAACTGCGCTTAATCTTACCAACCCTTTAATCCCCAAAAAGCTTATTGCTTTTGCATCAAGACAATCTGTGATACTAGAGTTTGCTCCTACTTTTATCTCTGTGATTATGGCTGGTAAGGTTGGTTCTTTTATTACCTCGAGTATTGGAACTATGAGAGTAACCGAGCAAATTGATGCACTAGAGGTAATGGGTATTAACTCTCTTAATTATTTGGTTTTCCCTAAAATCGTAGCAATGCTTATGTATCCGTTTGTGATTGCTATTGCTATGTTTATGGGTATATTTGGCGCGTATATTGCCGGGGTATATGGTGGGTTTGTTTCTACCAATGATTTTTTAACCGGTCTGCGGGAAGAATTTATCCCCTATCATCTTGTATATGCTTTTATAAAAACTTTTTTGTACTCTTTTTTATTAGCTACTATACCATCTTTTCATGGCTATTACATGAAAGGGGGAGCTCTGGAAGTTGGTAAAGCAAGTACTTCTGCCTTTGTTTGGACTACTGTTGTTATTATTATATCTAATTATATTCTTACTCAATTACTACTAAGCTAATGATAGAAGTTACTAATTTGCACAAGAGTTTTAATGGCGAGGAAATCTTAAAAGGAATTACAACTACTTTTGATCGTGGAAAAACTAATCTTATTATTGGTACTAGTGGAAGTGGAAAAACTGTTTTCTTAAAATGCCTGCTAGGTCTTTTTACACCAGAGCAAGGTGAGATTTGTTATGATGGAAATAAATACTCGGAACTGGATGAAAAAGAGCAAAGAAATCTCAGAGAAAAAATGGGGATGGTTTTTCAAGGCAGTGCTTTGTTCGACTCTATGACTGTTGAAGAAAATATAATGTTTCCTCTTATGATGTTTACCAAACAAAAGAAAGAAGAGATGTTAGAGAGAGTACATGAAGCTATAAACAGAGTAAATCTGGAAAATGCAAATAACAAACTACCATCTGAAATTAGTGGTGGTATGCAAAAACGGGTTGCTATTGCCCGAGCTATTGTGACTCGTCCAAAATATCTTTTTTGTGATGAACCAAACTCTGGACTAGACCCAAGAACTGCCATTGTTATAGACAATCTTATTAAGGAAATTACAGAGGAGTACGACATCACTACTGTTATCAATACCCATGATATGAACTCTGTAATGGAAATAGGCGAAAAAATAATTTTCCTAAAAAATGGTCATTTGGAGTGGGAAGGAGATAAAAGTCAAATCTTTAAAACTAATAACGAGGCGGTTACTGATTTTGTATATTCTTCAAATTTGTTCAAAAAAGTCAGGGATGCACAGCTAAAAGGGCTATAATGCAACCAAAAATATTTTTGATGCACATATAACTCTTCCTTTTTTATCATAAAACAATATACCTTAAGCAAATTATTGTCCTTTATAATTTGCTTGGCATTTCACCAAGATTTTTTTCGGTTTTTATAAATTGTATTTCTCATACAAAACCTATATCTCCATACAAATAGGTATTTCCTTTTAACCCTTTGTAACTCCTTCATCCTTCTGTTTAATACCAATTGTATTTTGAATTTACTTGTTAGAAAAGTGGAAAAAATCACCATTTTATTTTTAAAAATAGCGAGATTACATTTAAAACAGTAGAAATGCTTCTATATTTCCACCTACAAATCAATAAATTACACTACATACCACCCTCAACCCCAAAACCAAACGTACCTGGGAATCCCTGCTTATGTTTTTTATAAAAAACACCTCGGTGTCCGAAAATGAAACTTTTAA